>NZ_JBFUHZ010000033.1:0-59543 GCF_056402135.1 Rhodococcus sp. P4_C10
GCCGAGCCGAGACACACTCGGCCGCAACCGGTCTGCGTCACGTGGGGAGTAGCGGCGACCTCAGCGGTCGCGCATCTCCCGCAACAGGTCAATCACCGGGCGTTCCTTCGCGCCCGCCGCGTCCTGCAGGACGACAACCGCGACACCGTGCGCCCGGTCCAGGGCGATCGTTCCGGAGAATCCGCCGGTCCCACCGGAGTGCATCGTGTAGTCGACACCGTCCCGTGAGAACACTGCCCACGCATAGCCCCGGCGCAGCGTCGGACCGTCCTGCCAACGAGGCTGCAGCGCAGCCATTCCCGGCGCCTGATCACGCAGCAGCGCCTGGGCGTAGGTGGTCATGTCCGTGATGGTCGACCTCGCGCCGCCGCCGGGAGCGTACGCGCCGATCGCCCACGGATCCTGCGGGCGGCCCCACTCGTCGACACCGACGCTGGCAGTCGCCGGAAGGTCAGCCGCGGTGGCCGGGATCCAGGTGCTGCCCATGCCGAGCGGATCGGTGATCCGGTCACGAACCAGGCTGGCGTAGTCGGTACCGGCCGCGGAGGCCAGCGCCTGTCCCAACAGGGCCATGCCCAGGGTCGAGTACCTGAACGTCCCGCGACCGGTCAGCGGCGCGACCCGTGCCTGCTGGATCAACTGCGCCCGATCGAAGGTGAAGGGGTTGTCGCCGAACAGCTTCCACATCACACCACCGGCCAGCATCTCCGGCGTGATCGCGAACTCGAGCAGGCCCGACCGATGCCCGGCCAGTTCTTCGAGCGTCGCGTCCGCGACCTGCGTGCCCTGCACCGGCAGGAAGTCCCCGAGCCGGGAGTCCGGCCGCACCTCACCGCGGTCGACCGCCACAGCCAGCAGGGCGCCGGTGAAAGTCTTGGTCATCGAACCGATTTCATATTCGCCAGCGTCGTGAGCACCGAGTTGAGCCGACTGCACGCCCGTCGAATCGACGTATGCCACGCTCACCGACCTGCCCGCGGGCGGTGCCAGCAACTGCGCGGCGACCCGCGCCAGCTCGGACTGGCCGTCGGCTCCGCCCACCGGAACCCCTCCCCCGGGCTCACCCGACGGCGGGCCACCGGCCGATCCGCTCGGCAGGGCCAAACCTTCGGATCCGGTCGGCTGCGCCCACGAGTGCGCTCCCCCTCCCACCATCACTGCAAATGCGACCAGGACGGTCGTCAATCCCCTCGACAGCGCGCGCACTCGTTCCCCCAGTTCCACGTTCGGCCAGATGCAAAATCCCGCGCAACTTACCCGGGCGTCAGTTACTGCTGCTACTGCTGCCACTGCTGTTCGACGGCATCCTGGCGCGAAGCCAGTCGACGAGGTCCGTCGCGCTACGGGTCTGCATCCAGACCCGACCCGGCCCGGTGAACTCGGTGACAATGCCCTCGCCACCGAGAATCATCGACTTCCACCCCCCTGCCTTGCGGATGCGGTACTGGACGTTCTCGTCGAACGCGACGACGTGACCGGAATCGAGCGTCATCGACTCGCCGTCGCTGAGAATCACCGACCGGATGGCGCCGTAGCTGGACAGCAGGATCTCGCCGTTTCCGCTGCAGCGCAACAGAACGAGACCCGCACCGCTGAAGAAGCCCTTGCTGCCACCCCATTTCGAGTCGACGTCGACGGTCGCGTCGGATGCGAGCCAGCAGCCGGACTGAACGAGTAGCGCCGTCGCCTCGTCGATGGTGGTCTCCACCAGGTCACCGGGCAACGCGCCGGCGACGCCCACGACACCACCGTGATCACTGCTGAAGTCGTTGACGAAGAAGCTCGATCCGCCCAGGGATCGGCGGAGGCCCTTCAGGAAGCCGCCCCGAGTCGACGTGGTGATCGAGATGTCTCCTCGCATCATCGCCATCGCCCCGGCCTCGACCCGGACCGATCCACCAGCGGGGACACTGATTTCGGCGAATGCGAACGCGGGCCCACAACTGATTTCTGTCTTCATGACTTCCTCTCGACGACAACAACGACTGGGCGCGGTGTGGTCACCGTACCGGCGACGCAGTCCCCTTGCCGGGCAGCGAGAAGCAGGTCTGGCAGAAGTCCTCACCGAACGACGTCAGATGCACGCTGCGGCGCACGACCTTCGCGGACCGGCCCGCCTTCTTCACGGCCTCGACGATCGCCGGCTGCACCTCCACCACCTGGTAGCGGTCCAGGTCGACGGCGTCGCGGGAGAAGGCGACCAGGCCCAGACGGTGCAGGTTGTGCAGGTAGGCGTGGGTGCGGTCCAGGTGCCGGCACCCGGCCAGTTCCCCGATCATCGACAGGCCCTCGCCGACCATCTCCGAACCGACACCGAACGGCCGGCCCGTGCGAATGTCCACGCTCGGCTGCGGACCGGACGTCGCGAGCAGCCGCAGGACACGCGCCTCGTCGGGTGCCAACTGGTCGAGGATCCGGTCGTACGCCGGGTGCAGGTCGTCGCTGTCACGCACGTCGGCCGACCGCTCGAGCAACTGGTCGCCCCGGGCCCGCAACTCGGCCAGCCCGTCGGCCGTGGTCTTACGCGGCGTGGTGCGGCTCGCCGACCCGACTCGGCTCGGTGTCCGGACCCGACGCTGCGAACGCACAGGCTCCAGGCGCGGCTCCTGGCGCTCGAGCGGCTGCCTGGCGCCCTCCTTCGCGGCCTCGGCGGCCTCGGAAGCGGCCTGGACAATCTGCCGGGTGGCGACGGCGGCGGTGCCGGCCACCCAACCCGTGAGGCGCAGCGACGTGACCGCGGTCGCCGTGGTGAGCCCGATCAGGCTGCGGATCAGTCGTTCCTCGACCGGGACGGACCTCGCCGGCTCGAGGACCTCACCCTCGTGGACCCCGCCGTCCTCGAACTCGCCTTCCTCGAACTCGCCTTCCTCGAACTCGGCGTCCGCGAACCCACCCACCTCGACCTCACCGTCGTGGACATCCAGGACGCCGATCTCGGATCCCTCGGAGCCGGCCCAGGAGTCGGCGTCTACGGCTGCCTCGCGCCCGTCGGACCCGTGGTCGATCCGGAACACGTCCGGTGCGGGGGCGTCGTAGCCGTCGGTGCGGCCGTACTGGTGTTCGCTCGTGCTCATCTCATACTCCGAAGATCGCCAGGTGGAGGAAGCCGGCCAGCGACCCGAGCACGGCACCATGCACGAACAGCAGCCATTCGTCCTGTTTGACCGCCGAACGCAGCAGCTCGCTGAAGTCGTCGGGTGAGAGCTTGTTCATCTGCGCGGTGACGAACACCCGGATCTTCTCCGACTGGGCCGCCGCGAAGTCGGGGTCCGCGTACACCAGCGGCACGAAGTCGAGGACCTCCGTGGCGGCCCGGGAAGGAATCCGCTCGTAGGTCCGTGTCCCCACCGTCATCCGCACCACCGAGCGGGCCCAGCCGACCGCCTGGTCCACCGACTCCCCCAGCACCTGGTCCAGCATCATCCGGGTCCGGTCCGACCGCGGCCCCTCGAGCAGTTCGGTGCCGATGTTCTCCAGGGTGATGACGTGATCCGCCAGGGTCTTGGCGTACCCGCCGATGATCTCGGTGCGGCGCTTGAGGAACAGCCCCTGCCGCCACGGCACCCACCTGTTGGGCTGGATCGGCTCGAAGATCATCATGATGCCGAGGTAGTTGACGATGTAGCCGATGATCACGCCGCCGATCGGCAGCACCCACCAGAACGGCAGGAAGTACAGCACCGCGACCAGCACGAAACCCATCGGGAAGCCGAAGTAGAAACCGAAGTTCTGCATGAACCGCAGTTCCTTGTTTCCCATGGTCCGGAAGATGTCGTTGAGCAGCCGCGGGTTGTTCGACAGGTACCGGATCACCATCAGCTTCGCGTCGATGAAGTAGTCGATGTCCTCTTCGATGCGGGCGGTGATGGTCCGGACGCTGTCCGGCAGGTCCGCCTCCACCTTCCGGAAGACGGCCTCCTTCACCGGGCTCGGCAGGTTGTGCCACAGCTGCGGGTTCTCACTGGCCATGATCCTGGTGACCACCCCCCGCACCTCGGCGCGGGAGATGGTCACCAGATGCTCGGCGATCGTGTCGGGATCCAGGACCCGGTAGAAGTCGGCAATGCTGCCGACCTTCGCCAGCGACTTGTCCACCGCGATCGAGGCCATCTTCTCGGCCCGCGAGGGCACGATGCCCTGCCAACCGAAGCGGCCGTCGCTGGTGATCGCCGGGATCACCTGGACGCGACGCGGCAGCAGCGGGAACAACAGCTTGAGACCCGGTACGCGGAAACCGTGGAACCGTACCGGCGCGAACAGCATCAGGACGCCGGTCCAGTTCGTGATGTAGCCGATGATGCCGGTGAACAGCGGAATCGTGATCAGCTGCTCCAGCAGGTGGTCCGGCACCGGCGTACCTCCTCCTCATCCCCGTCCCGGCATCAGCCCGAGACTGCCGAGGCCACCGCCTCTCTGTTACCGGCGGGCACATGTACCCCTCGGTGGTCGCGTCAGCATAGAGGGCGGCGATCTCGGCGGCGCACTTCGCCGCGATCGGCTTGCGGCGCAGCTTCATGGTGAGGGTCAGTTCGTCGCCGCCGGGTTCCAAGAACGTCGGCAGGATGCGGAACCGCTGATCCGCTCCGAACGGGACAGTTGCGTGTCGCCGGAGAGTTTCGACTCCCGGGACGAACTGCTCATCGCGGCCTGGACCGGGTGGCGCTGGGTGCCCGCGACACCGTGCTCGCGGCGCTGACCACGGCGCCCGAGGACCAGGCCGGGCTGGTGCGGCGTGGTGAAGGCCTTCACCGGCTACATCGCGACGCCGTCAACACCACACTCAATTCGATTGCGATCTTCGGGTCTCTCGCCTCCGTGTCCCAGCACTGGCTGACCGGTAGCTCACGCATCTCACAGCGCCGCATCGTCGAGCACGCCTCGCGGGTGATCGAGGCGCTGATGCACGTGAACTGCTCACCCGCGCCCCGCGCCTGACATCGACCGCACACGAATCCGTTTCACCTTGCACGGAACTCTGTTTCGTCTTGCACTGAAATGCGTTTCGCCCCACCGGTCATGAAACCGATGGGGCGACAACGTGTTTGGTCAGATGTTATGCGGGTGCGGTCAGAGGTACTGGCCGCAAACCGGCCACGCACCCGGCCCCTGGCCGGCAAGGACGTTCTCGGCGACGCGGATCTGCTCGGCCTTCGAGGCGTTGTGCGCCGAACCCGATCCGCCGTAGGCGGCCCAGGTGCTCGGCGTGAACTGCAGGCCGCCGGAGAATCCGTTGCCGTTGTTGATGCCCCAGTTGCCGCTGCTCTCGCACTGCGCCACTGCATCCCAGTCGTGCCCGCTTGCGCTGGCGGTTCCGGTGGCGAGTCCCATCGGGACGGCGACCAGGGCGCCGGTCACGGCGACCCATCCGAGGGCCTTCTTGGACTTGGTGGCGACGTGGGCGTGAATGCGGTTCGTGATCATGCTGAGTGAGTCCTCTCGCAAATTGACGCAGTCGGCTAGGGCAGCGGCGGGCCCGTTCGGGCTCCGCACTGCTCCGTGTCGCACTGACTTCGTCCCCGCCCCTCGCGTTGTTTCAGGGGACCGAATCCGCGGGGCAGGAGTGTGAATGGCGGTTCGGTTGTGGCCCTGACTTCCGGGCCGACACCAACAGTACGACCGCATTTTGAGTCTGAAAAGAGACCTGCCGGAGGGGGTCATAACGGACCGATGTCCATATTTTGGGAATCGTACACCGTAAACCCGCAGGTCAGACGCCCCCGAGACCTTTCGCGTATCGGACTGTTATCGTTACGTTATAGTGAGCCGGATCACATGAAATTCGGACATGAATGTGGCCTCCCGCACTTGCCTTACGCGGCACGAAAGGCCCGGACAGCGGCGGTGGGGACTGCACCAGGAGGCCTCACCGCCGCCGCCGGAACCGTCAGGACGGCACGTCGAAGGACCAGACCTTCGGCCAGTCCATGCCACGGAAGGCCGCGTCGGTCCCGCCGTCGACGAAGAGCACCGATCCGACGAAGTAGGTGGACTCGGGCCCGAGCAGGAAGGCCACCACCGCGGCCACCTCCTCCGGCCGACCGGCACGCCCGGCCGGAATGGTCGCCAGGAACTGCTCCATGCCGGGGCCGATCAACGCGTCGCGTCGCCCCTCCTGGGTCATCGGGGTGTCGATCAGGCCCGGCGCGATGGCGTTCAGCCGGATTCCCTGCGCGATGTACTCGGCGGACTTGGTCCGGGCGTAGTAGGCCAGCGCGGCCTTCGTGGCCGGGTAAGCCTGGATCGCACCGAGGTCGCCGTAGGTGTCCGCGACCTCGTTGGCGGCCGCCTCGTCGCCGGCCAGGCACGCGTCGGCCAGTTCGGTCGGCCAGTTCGGCTGGCTGGTGGCGGAGTTGGAGCTGACCAGCACCACCGAGGGGTTCTCCCCCGCGGCCAGCAGCGGGCGCAGCCCCTCGAGCAGTTCGATGGCCCCGAAGTAGTTGACGGCGATCAGTGCGCTCGCGGGGCGGCCGGTGGCGGCCGCCAGCCCGGCAAACGGCACGAAGCCGTCGATCCGGCCGTCGACCAGGCCGGTGACCTGCTCGATCGCCGACCGGCGGCCCTCGGCGGTACTCAGGTCGGCATTGGCGTCGGTGCCTCGGAGGTCGACGCCGACCACCCGGTGTCCGTCGGCCTCGAGCCGGGCCTTGGTCGCCGCACCGAGCCCGGACGTTGCCCCGGTGAGCACGTAGGTCGCCATGATGTTCCCTTCGCCGCAGTCGAGATCGGCGCGGCGAGACGCCGCGCCGTTCGAGGGGCCCGACCCTGACATGGCCGCACCCGACTGCCGAAGGTATCGACCCACACGCGGCATCGTGCGGACTTGCCGGTTCTTCCCGCTGAGCGGTCACCGAAGTCCGGACCGCATCACCGAGCGACGGAGGTCGTGCGGGGGCCTCGGCAGGCTCAGTGCACGTCGAGTCGCTCGAAGGCGACCAGCGCGCCCCCGAGGAACACCGCGGCCATTCCGACGAGCACCGCCGCCCAGGCCGGCGGGAGTCCGGCGTCGAGCTGCCCGTCCCCGATCGCGTAGAAGAACGGCGAGAGGAACCGCCACGGCTTCAACCAGTCCACCACCGGCGCAAGCGAGTTGACCAGGTAGGCGGCCGCCGCGACCGCCGACGTGATCCCCAGCGCTGCACCGCGGCTGCCCGTCGCGGCGCCGACAGCCATAGCGAGTGCACCGAAGGCGATGCCCAGCAACAGAATTCCCACGGTGGTACCGATCAGCGGCCCGACGCCGACGTCCAGCTCGAAGCCGCGGCCGGCCAGCACACACAGCCCGGTGAGCACGGCCACCGGGACCGCCAACAGCGCCATGGCACCGAACTTCTGGGTCGCGATCCGGCGCCGCGAGATCGGCAGCGCTGCGACCGGCCCCAGCGTGCCGTCCTCGTCCTGACCGGCCAGGCACGCGGCCCCGTAACCGACCGTGAGCAGCAGCACGATCAGCGGCAGGAAGTTGCTGTACATGTTCGCGTTGAGCCACCCGGACGGTGAGGTCAGCGAGCCGCTCACCCCGAACAGCGCGGCCACCGTCTCGCTGTTCGCGGTGAAGGCGTCGAGCCCGGAGTCGTTCTTGAAGGCGGGGTACAACGCGACCACGGCAAAGGCGTACACGGCCATCCCGAGGGCGAAGCCGATCATCGAGCGCCTGCGCAGCAACAGGTCCAGCCGCAACACCTCAGTCCACATCGGAGACCTCCGCGGTCGGGACGTCGCGGTAGTAGCTCAGGAAGAGCTCGTCGAGATCAGCCCGCCGGGCGGTGACGTCGACGGCGCCGAGGTCGGCCGCGACCGCGAGCAGCGGCGCGACCGCACCGGTCACCGACAGGCGGACCTGACCGTCGATGCACTCCCGCACCCGCACCCCGTCGAGGCCGGCGAACCTCGCCGGGTCGACCGGACCGTCGAAGCGGAACTCGACGGTGCGCGGCGCGCTTCGGCGCAGGCTCTCGACGGTGTCGGTGACGACTATCCGCCCCTCCTTGATGATCGCGAGCCGGTCCACGAGCCGCTGCACCTCGTCGAGTTCGTGCGAGGACAGCAGCACGGTGCGGCCGTCCTCGACGGTCTCGCGGACCAGCCGGGCGAACTCGTCCTGCAGCAACGGGTCGAGCCCGCCGGTCGGTTCGTCCAGGATGAGCAACTCGGGCCGGTGCATGAAGGCGAGCACCAGGCCCAGCTTCTGCCGGTTGCCCTTGGAGAGGGTGTGCACCGGCCGGTCCAGTTCCGCGCGGAACCTCGACACGAGGCGGTCGGCGTAGCTCCGGTCGGTGAGCCCGCGCATCCGGGCGAACCGGTCCAGGTACTGGGCGCCGGTCAGCCGCGGGTACAGCGCCAGTTCACCGGGCAGGTAGCCGACGCGCGCACGGATTCGCGTCCCCTCGCGCAGCGGGTCCATGCCGAAGACGCGCATCGCGCCGGAGGTCGGACGGTACAGGCCGAGCAGCAGCCGGATGGTGGTGGACTTGCCGGCACCGTTGGGGCCGAGGAACCCGAACACCTCGCCCGCCGCGATCTCGAAACTCACATCCTCGATCCCCCGCCGGGCACCGAATCGGCGGGTCAGACGGTCGACGCCGACCAGCGGCGTCGCGGCTGCGGCCACCTCAGGAAGTCTAGAACCTAGGTGACCGCGGCCGCGGCGGTTGCGCCCGGATCGGGTCAGGCCGAGGCGAAGCTCCCGCCCTCGTCGGCCAGACGCACGAGCAGCGGTGCCGGCTCCCAGGACGGTCCGTGGAAGCGCTGCAATGCGGCCAGCACCGCGGCGGCGCCCACCTGGTCGGCGTAGAACATCGGGCCGCCGACGTGCCGGGGGAAGCCGTAGCCGGCCAGGTACACCACGTCGATGTCCGAGGAACGCAACGCGATGCCCTCATCGAGGATCCGGGCGCCCTCGTCCACCAGCGCATAGACCAGTCGCTCGACGATCTCCGACGGGTCGAAGTCCTGCCGCTCGGTGCCGTGCTCGAGGTGGAACGCCGCCAGCTGCTCCTCGACGACCGGGCTGACGATCGCGTCCCGGCGGCCGGCCTCGTAGTCGTACCACCCGCCCCCGGTCTTCTGGCCGAACCGGCCGAGTTCGCAGAGCGCGTCGGCGATCTCGTCGCGGGGAGCGTCGGGGGTCTCCGAGTAGCGGCGCTTGCGGATCGCCCAGCCGATGTCCAGCCCGGCCAGGTCGCCCATCCGGAACGGCCCCATCGCGAACCCGAATCCCTCGATCGCGGAATCGATCTGCGCGGGCGTCGCGCCCGCGTGCAGCATCGCCATGGCCGCGTCCTGGTACTTCGCGAGCATCCGGTTGCCGATGAAGCCGTCGCACACCCCGGACACCACCGCGGTCTTGCCCATCCGCTGCCCGATCGACATCGCGGTGGCCAGCACGTCGTCGGCGGTCTCCTTGCCGCGCACCACCTCCAGCAGCGGCATCACGTTGGCGGGACTGAAGAAGTGCATGCCGAGCACGTCGGCCGGCCGGGAGGTGATGGCGGCGATCGCGTCGACATCCAGGGTGGAGGTGTTCGACGCCAGGATCGCACCCGGTGCGAGCACCTCGTCGAGTCGGCCGAACACCACCCGCTTGACGTCCATGTCCTCGAACACGGCCTCGATCACCAGGTCACATCCGGCGAGGTCCTGGTACTCCAGCGTCGGCGCGAGCAGGCCCATCCGCTCCTCGAGTGCCGCTGCGGTGAGCTTGCCCTTGTCCACCTGCGCCTGGTAGTTGCGACGGATGACGCCGACGCCGCGCTCGAGCGGCTCGCTCTTCATCTCCAACAGCCTCACCGGGATAGCCGCGTTGAGGAAGTTCATGGCGATGCCGCCGCCCATCGTGCCCGCGCCGATCACGCCGACCGTCTCCACGGACCGGGTCCCGGTCTCCCGGGAAATGCCCGGGATCTTCCTCGCGGCCCGCTCCGCGAAGAACGCATGCCGCATCGCCGCGGACTGGCTGCCCGAGAGCAGTTCTGCGAAGGTGGCGGACTCGGCAGCCTTGCCCTCGGCGAACTCGGCGGTGACCGCCGTCTCCACCAGGTCCAATGCGGCCACCGGGGCAAGGAACCCACGACCGCGCTTGCGGAGCTGATCCCGAACGGCGTCGAAGTCGGGTGCCGCACCGGCGGCGGCCAGGTCCCTGACCCGCGGCAGCGGCCGCACCGATGCCACCTCCTGGGCGAATTCCACTGCGGCAGCGACCACCTCGTGCTCGACGACCTTGTCGAACAGTCGTTGCCCCGCCACCTCCGCGAGCCGGCCCGCGACGCGGGGTGCGCCGCCGGTGATCATGTCGATCGCGGTCGCGACGTCGACCACCCGGGGCAGTCGCTGCGTGCCGCCTGCGCCGGGCACCAGGCCCAGCTTCACCTCGGGAAGGCCGATCTTGCTGTGGGCCGTGACCACTCGGTAGTGCGCGCCGAGCGCGAGCTCGAGGCCTCCGCCGAAGCAGGTGCCGTCGATCGCCGCGACCACCGGCTTGTCCGCATCCTCCAGCGCGTAGATCACCTCGGAGAGAGTCGGTTCCGCCGTCGCCGCGCGCGTGCCGAACTCGGTGATGTCGGCGCCGGCCGAGAAGAATCCGCCACCGCCCGTCAGCACGACGGCCGCGACGTCGGGGGCGGCGAGGGCGCGGCGCAGGTCCGTCACGATGCCGACGCGGGTGTCGTGCCCGAGGCCGTTGACCGGAGGATTGTCGAGTCGGATGAGGGCGACGCCGTCGGTGACGCTGTACTGGGTAGCCATCTGTCGGACCTTCTCTCGCTGTGGTTTCGTTCGTGGTGGAGGGACCTCGGTCAGGGGGTGAACACGAGCCTGCCGACGGTGGTCCCGTCGCCCAGCCTCCCGAGCCCCTCCGGCACCTCCGCGAGCGAGAGTCGCTCGCCGATCAGCGGCTTGATCGAGCCCGCATCCGCCAGCCTGGTCAGCTCGACGTGGCAGTCGTCGATGGCCTGCTGGTTGTACGCCTTGTACAGACCCCAGTGCAGTCCGATGATCGAGTAGTTCTTGATCAGTGCGTGGTTGAGCCCCGGCGTCGGGATGGTGCCGCCGGCGAAGCCGATCACCAGGATCCGGCCCTCGAAGGCAATGCACTTGGTGGACTTCGCGTAGGCGTCGCCGCCGACCGGGTCGAACACCACGTCGGCGCCTCGACCGCCGGTGAACTCCTTGACGATCGGCACGAAATCCTCTGTGTGCCGGTCGATCACCAGGTCCGCTCCGAGTGCCCGGCAGTACTCCGCCTTCTCCGGCCCGCCGACCACGCCGATCACCCTGGCGCCGGCCGCCTTCCCGAGCTGCACGGCCGCGCTGCCCACACCGCCGGCGGCGGCGTGCACCAAAAGCGTCTCGCCCGGCAGCAGCTGGGTGCGCCGGTGCAGCGCGAACCAACCCGTCTGATAGCCGATGGTCAGGGCCGAGGCCTCGGCGTCGTCCAGCATGGCGGGCGCGGGAAACGTGTTGACCTCGTCCATCACGGCCAGCTCCGCGAAGCTGCCACCGGGCAGGTTCGCGGTGCCGACCACCCGGTCCCCCACCGCGAACGTGGTGACGCCCTCGCCGAGGGCCACCACCTCACCGCACAGTTCGACACCGGGGGTGAAGGGCAGCGGCGGCTTGACCTGGTACTCCCCCCGGCAGAGCAGCACGTCGGGGAAGTTGGCGGGCACCGCGAGCATCCGGACCAGGAGCTGGCCCGCACCTGCCGTGAGGTCGTCGACCTCCTCGAACCGCAGGACGTCGCGGGGTTCACCGAGTTCGTTGACGCGCCATGCCTTCACAGTGTTCTCCTGAGTGTCGTGGGTGTGGTTCCGGACGGAGCGCGGCGTCGCCGCGCTCCGTTTCAGATGCCGGCCTCGTCGGCCACTTCGCGGGCCTTGCGCACCAGCGCGTCGATTCGTTCGACGGTCGGCGTCCCGGACGCCGCCCTGTTGGCCGGCGTGTCCATGGCCCGCCGCATCACGCCCTCGGCGATCACCGCGACCTTCCACAGCCCCAGCGCGTGCCAGAACTTCAGTGCGGCCGGGTCACGTCCGGTCGCGGCCAGGTAGGTCTGGGCCATCTCGGCCCGGGTGGGGAAGCCCTCGAGCTCCGACGCGGGGAAGTCGCCCCCGGTGTCCTCGCCCGGTTCGGGCCAGTACGCGAGCAGGCTGCCCATGTCCGCCAACGGATCTCCGAGTGTCGACAGCTCCCAGTCCAGGGCGGCGGTCACCTCGCCGGTCTCGTGGGAGGTGATGACGTTGCGCAGGTGGAAGTCGCCGTGCACCAGGGTCAGCTCGCTCTGCGCGGGGACCGCGGCGATCAGCCGCCGCGTCAGGTCGTCCAGGTCGGGTGACTCCCGTGTCTTCGACTGCTCCCACTGGGCACCCCACCGCTTGAGCTGACGCTGCGCGTACGGCTTGTGGCTGGCGAGGTCGTCCAGCCCGACCGCCCGAATGTCGACGGCGTGGATCGTCGCGAGCGTCCGCGCCAGGGACAGCGCGATGTCCCGACGCCGTTGCGGCGACAGTGATTCCGCGATGTCCATGGTGTCGACCACCTGACCGTCGACGAACTCCATCAGCAGCAGCGGCACCTCGGTGACCGAGGGGTCGTCGGTCAGCCCGAACACCCGCGGCGCCGGCACGGCGGTGTCCCCGAGCGCGGACAGGATCCGCGCCTCCCGGGCGACGTCGTGCGCCGAGGCCAGCAGGTGCCCCAGCGGCGGCCGGCGCAGCACCCAGCGGCGGCCGTCGGCGTCGCCGACCAGGTAGGTCAGGTTGGACTGGCCGAGCCCGATCCGGTCGAAGCTCAGTGGTGCGGCGAACTCCACCCCGAGCGAGCGGACCCACCGCGTCACTGCCGCCGGGTCCAGGCCGACGACTTCCTGGGTGTCAGGCATGGCTGCCCTGCCCGGGCGCCACGGCGACGCGGTCGCGGTACTTGCGCAGTTCCTGCCTGGCGATCGTGCGCTTGTGCACCTCGTCCGGACCGTCCGCCAGCCGCAGCGTCCGCAGGTGCGCCCACGCCATCGCCAACGGGAAGTCGTCCGTCACTCCGGCGCCGCCGTGCACCTGGATGGCCCGGTCGACGATCTTGAGCGCGATGTTCGGCGCCGCCACCTTGATCGCGGCGATCTCGGTGCGTGCCTCCTTGTTCCCGACGGTGTCCATCAGGTGAGCGGCCTTGAACGTGAGCAGCCGGATCATCTCGATCTCGATGCGCGCCTCGGCAATCCAGTCCTGGATGTTCGCGTTCTCCGAGACCGGCCGACCGAAGGTGACCCGGGACTGGGCCCGCACGCACATCAGCTCCAGCGCCCGCTCGGCCATCCCGATCGCTCGCATGCAGTGGTGGATGCGCCCGGGGCCGAGCCGGGCCTGGCTGATCGCGAAGCCCTCCCCCTCGCCCTTGAGCACGTCCTTGACGGGAACACGCACGTCGGTGAAGTCGATCTCGGCGTGGCCCTCGCGGTCCTGGTATCCGAAGACCGGCAGCCCCCGCATCACGGTGACGCCGGGCGCGTCGATCGGCACGACCATCATCGACTGCTGTCGGTGCGGGGCGGCGGTGGGATCGGTCTTGCCCATCACGATCATCACCTTGCAGTTCTTGTGCAAGGCGTTGGAGGCGAACCACTTACGGCCGTTGAGGACGTACTCGTCGCCGTCGCGCTGCATCCGCAGCTCGATGTTCGTCGCGTCCGAGCTCGCGACCCGCGGCTCGGTCATCGCGAACGCCGACGCCATGGTGCCGTCTAGCAGCGGCTTGAGGTACTTCTCGTGGTGCTCCTCGGTTCCGAAGAGTTGGAGCACCTCCATGTTGCCGGTGTCGGGGGCATTGCAGTTGCACGCCTCGGAGGCGAGGTGGCTGCGACCCATGATCTCCGCGAGGGGCGCGTACTCGAGGTTGGTCAGGCCCGGTCCCACACCGGGGTGCGGGTGGAAGAGATTCCACAGTCCGCGCCTCTTGGCCTCCGCCTTGAGTTCCTCGAGAACCGGCGGCTGGAAGTGCGGGTCACCGGACTCACGCATCTGCCGCTCGTAGACCGCCTCCGCCGGATAGACGTGCGTGTCCATGAAGTCGAGCAGGTCGATCCGGTACTTCTCTGCACGGTCGGAAATGTCGAACATGGACATCTGAACTCCTTTGGATGGAAGGAAAATTCGGTCGGGTGGCGAGTGTGGTCAGTCGCCGAGCAAGGTCCGCTGGTAGCGGCGCATCCCGCGCAGCCACCGGTCGTAGTCCGCGCCCTTGTGGCGGTACATCTCGAGCACCTGCTCGTGCGGCAGGATCAGGAAGCGCTCGTCCTCGACGGCGGCGAGCACCACGTCCGCGACCGCGTCGGGTTCGAGCACGTCGCCCGCGGCGGTCACCGCCCGCGTGGCCGCCATCCCCAGCGCGTCCCCGGATTCCTGCCCCTCGTAGAGGAGCTTGGTGTTCACGCCCATCGGGCACAGGCAGCTGACCCGGATTCCCCGGTCGCCGTATGTGACATTGAGCCACTCCGCGAAGCCGACGGCGGCATGCTTGGTCACCGAGTAGGTGGCGGAACCGATCTGGGTGAGCAGCCCGGCCGCCGACGCGGTGCTCACGAAGTAGCCCTCGCCCCGATCGAGCCACTGCGGGACGAGCAACTGGGCGGCACGGATGTGCGCGCGCAGGTTCACGTCGATCGACAGGTCCCAGTCGCTCTCGCCGGCCTCGAGCCCGGTCGCCCCGGTGATGCCGGCGTTCGCGAAGTACATGTCCACCGGGCCGAACTCGGACTCCGCGAGGGCAATGAGCCGAGAGATCTGGGCGGTGTCCGAGACATCCGCGCCCGCGCTGACGGTGGCGCCGGGGTGGGCGGCGTTGACCTTGTCGGAGACCGTCCGCGCGGCCGCCTCGTCGAGGTCCGCGACCACCACCTTCGCTCCGTCCGCGGCCAGCCGGGCGACCAGGGCTCCGCCGATACCGCCGCCACCGCCGGTGACGATGGCAACCTTCTGCGCGACCTTCATGAGATGTCCCTTCTTTCGCCGTCCGCCGGAGTGCTCAGCCCTGTATAGTTGAATCCGCCGTCAAGTTCAATAGTTGGCGGGGCCAGGTCCACGCGTTCGCGAACCCGGCCCACCGACTCAGAACCAGGCGGCCTCCATGTCCAGAGTGGTGCGGTCGAGGCTGTCGAGCAGGTCCAGTTGCGGGCCCGCCTTGGGCAACTCGTAGCGATAGAAGAAGCGCGCGGCCTGCCGCTTGCCCTCGTAGAAGTCGCCGTCGGCCCCGGCGGCGGCCAGCACCTGCTCGAGCCAGATCCAGGCGACGACGATGTGGCCGGCCGCCTCGAGGTAGATCGACGAGTTCGCCAGTGCCACAGCGGCATCCCCGTCGGCCCAGAGCCGTTGGGTGGTCTCGACAAGTCGCTGGAGCGCACTCGCCAGCTCGTCGGCGTACCCGGCGGCGTCACCACCCGCGGCGCGGGCGCGCTCGACCGTGGCACCGATGGTCTCGGCCAGCAGCGCCAGGCCGGCCCCGCCCTGCATCACCACCTTGCGCCCCAACAGGTCCAGGCCCTGGACGCCGTGCGTGCCCTCGTGGATCGGGTTGAGCCGGTTGTCGCGGTAGAACTGCTCGACGTCGTAGTCGCGGGTGTAGCCGTAGCCGCCGTGCACCTGGATCGCGAGGCTGTTCGCCTCCAGGCACCACTGCGACGGCCAGCTCTTCGCGATCGGCGTCAGCACGTCCAGCAGCAGCGTCGCCCGGGCCGAGTCCTTGGCGTCCGTGGCCGTGTCCTGCTCGTCCACGAGCTTGGAGCAGTACAGGCCGAGCGCCAGCGCGCCCTCGACGTAGGCCTTCTGCGCCAACAGCATTCGCCGGACATCCGCGTGGCGGATCAGCGGCACCGGGGGCGACGCGGGGTCCTTGTCGTCGGCGGCCCGACCCTGGGTCCGGGTGCGGGCGTACTCGACCGACTGCAGGTACCCGGCGTAGCCGAGGGAGATGGCGAGGAATCCGACTCCGATCCGCGCCTCGTTCATCATGTGGAACATGTAGGACAGGCCCTTGTTCGGCTCCCCGACGAGGTGGCCGACCGCGCCCGCCCGGCCGCCCGGCGTGTGGGTGCCGTCGCCGAAGTTGAGCAGGGTGTTGGTGGTGCCGCGGTTGCCCATCTTGTGGTTCAGGCCCACCAGGGTGACGTCGTTGCGCTCCCCCAGCCCGCCCTCGCCGTCGGGCAGCACCTTCGGCACCACGAACAGCGAGATCCCCTTGACGCCGGCCGGCCCGCCCGGGATCTTCGCCAGCACCAGGTGCACGATGTTCTCGGACAGTTCGTGGTCGCCGCCCGAGATCCACATCTTGGTCCCGGTCAGCCGGTAGCTGCCGTCCTCCTGCAGCTCGGCCCGGGTGGTGATGTCCGCCAGGGACGAGCCGGCCTGCGGCTCGGACAGGCACATGGTGCCGAAGTAGCGACCCTCGAGCATCGGGCGCACGTAGGTGTCGATCAGCTCCTGGGAGCCGTGCGCGACGATGAGGTTGGCGTTGCCGATGGTCAGGAACGCGTACGAGGAGGTGCTCGCGTTCGCCGCCTGGAACCACGCGAACGAGGCCCGCGCGACCACGGTCGGCAACTGCATGCCGCCGAGGGAGTCGTCGAACTGTCCGGCGGTCAGCCCGGCCCGACCGAACAGGTCCAGCGCCTCCTTGACCTCGGGGATCAGCTCGACGGTGCCGTCCGGACGCATGGTCGGCTCGTTGGCGTCGGACTTCTTGTTGTGCGGCGCGAACTGCTTCGTCGCCATGTCCGCGCACAGGTCCAGCACCGCGTCGAAGGTTTCCTTCGAGTGCTCCTCGAACCGCGGCCGGGCGGTCAACGAGGTGACGTCGAGCCACTCGTAGAGCAGGAAGTCGAGATCTCGACGCGAGAGGGCGGGCGTGGTCATGGGGAGGTCCTTCCGGCGGCGGGTCGACATGTCCTACTAAGCGCTTACTTAGTATCCCCGCGTGGTGCATGATGTCAAGAGATCACCCACCGCCACGATCACCGAGGAATTTCGCCATGACCCCAGGACCGGCCCCCGCCGCGAGCCTCGACGAGTCCGTCGCAGCACTGTTCCCCGACGTCACCTCGGACGTGGCCCGGCGCCTGATCGCGTCCGCAGTGGACTGCTTCGCCACCCGCGGCTATCACGGCACCACCACCCGGGACATCTCCGAGGGCGCCGGCCTGAGCCCCGCCGCGCTCTACGTGCACTTCAGCACCAAGGAGCAGGTGCTGTTCCAGTGCAGCCTGGTGGGTCACCAGGGGGTCCTCACCGCCATTCGTGCCGCGGTCGCGGAGCACACCGCCCCCGCCGACCGGCTGCGTGAACTGGTGCGAGCCTTCACCCTCTGGCATGCCCGCTACCACACCATGTGCCGGGTCGCGCAGTACGAGCTCTCGGCCCTGACCCCGGAACACCACGAGACGGTCGCGGTCATCCGTCGCGATACGGAACGCTTTGTGCGGGAGGAGATTCAGCGTGGCGTGGACAGTGGGGACTTCGTCGTTCCCGAGGTGTCCAGCGCCGCGCTGGCGATCCTCTCGATGGGCATCGACGTGGCCCGCTGGTTCCAGCCCGGGCGGGCGGATCCGGCCACTCTTGCCGACCACTACGCGGCGCTCGCCACCGCGATGGTCACCGGGCCCTGACAATGCCGGGCCCCGACAATGCCGAACGGGCGGTTACCGGGGAGGCCTCTCGGCCGTTGTCCCGGTAACCGCCCGTTCGCGGTGGTCGATCAGTTGGTGCGCTTGCCGAACCGCAGCTTCCACGGCACCAGCGCGGACTCGAGTTGCACGCCGAGGCTCATCTTGGACACGCCGATGCTGCGCTCCTCGAACTTGATCGGCACCTCGGCAATGGTCATGCCGTGCTGGACGGTGCGGTAGTTCATCTCCACCTGGAAGGCGTAGCCGTTGCACTGCACCGACTCGACGTCGATCGCCCGGAGGGTCTGCGCGTGCCACGCCTTGAAGCCCGCGGTCGCGTCCTTGACGCCGAGACGCAGGATGGCGTTGACGTAGAAGTTCGCCCACGCCGACAGCGCCTTGCGGTGCCACGGCCAGTCGCTCGCGACCGCGCCGCCCTCGACGTACCGCGACCCGAGCACCACCGCGGCGTCCGTCGTCGTCAGCTTCTCGACCATGGCCGGGATCGCCGTGGTGGGGTGCGAGAGGTCGGCGTCCATCTGGATCACGATGTCCGCACCCTCGGCCAGCGCCCGGCTCATCCCGGCGACGTAGGCGCGCCCCAGGCCGTCCTTGACGGTCCGGTGCAGCACCGCGACGGGAATCGGGCCGTCGGCCGCGAGGGCGTCGGCAACGGCGCCGGTGCCGTCCGGGGAGTTGTCGTCGACGACCAGGACATGCAGGTTCGGGAGCCGGAGCGCCGCGAGCAGGTCCACGATCTTCGGCAGGTTGTCGCGCTCGTTGTAGGTCGGCACAACGACGGTGATCTTCGGGGCGACGCTGTTCATACCAACCTTCATTTGATCTGTGATCCCGACTGTCGTGAGGTGCTACGACGAGTGCGGTCGCGAACAAATCACAAATCCTACTACCGGGCCCATCCCGGCACGCCAGCCAGGCGGCCTCCGGCCCAGGTGGGCGGGCGGCCTGTGGGATGTCTCCTACCCGATGCCGGGGATGAATCCCGGGTAGACGAAGTGACCCGGGCCACCGCCGGGCATGTTCGAGCCGGTCGAGCCGGGGAAGTCGTAGGCGAGCATGACCAGCTTGTGCGGGTTCCCGTTCTGGTCGGCCTGCCAGCAGCCCAACTTGACCCCGTGGAACGCCTCGCAGACGATCCGGGTACTGGTACCGAACGGCGAGGTGAGCCGATCCTCGCTGACGAAGGGGTTCCAGTAGTCGAGGTCGGTCGGCGTCAGGAACTCATCGGGTAGGGCGTCGTACGGGGCGGTCGGGCTGGGGTACGGAGGCGTCGTCGGCCACTCGTCCGCCGCAGCGGTCCCTGCTGCCCCCAGGAGGGCGGTGGCGGCGACGGCGGCGGTCGCGGCGAACCGGGCGGTGCGGCGGGTGCTGGTGCTCATGTCAGACCTCTCCTCGACGGGCGTTCGGGCGGCGTGTCCACTCAAGCGTGAGGCCCGCACCGATCGCCCTCGGAAAGGCGATCGGTGCGGGGCAACGAATGGCATCGACACAATGCACATCGCTGGGGGAGAGGACGGGGTTACACACGCAAGCGAGGCCGCGGCCGTCGCGGAGGCGATAGCGTCGAACCGAACCGGGGGGACCGACCGCCGACGCGACACGAGACGAGGCCGCCATGCACAGCAACCGGACCGATGCCGCACCCGCCGACCTGGTGCTGTTCGGCGACGTCGTCACCATGGACGACGCGCGGCCGCGGGCGCGGGCGGTGGCGGTGCGCGACGGCAGGATCGCGGCCGTCGGGGAACGCGCCGAGGTCGAGACACTGATCGGACCCGCCACCACCACCGTCGACGTCGGCGCGGCCTGCGTCCTGCCCGGATTCGTCGAACCGCACGGACATCCCCTCGAGGAGGCGATCGTGCTGGGCCCGGCCGTCGTCGACATCCGGCCGGTCACGATGCCCGACGCCGACGACGTCGTGCGCGCCGTCCACGACGCGGTCCGCACCGCAGGTGCCGCCGGCGCTTCCCTCAACGGCTGGGATCCACTGTTGCAGAAGGGGTTACCCGATCCCAATCGCGACTGGCTCGATGCGGTCGCGCCGGAGCACCCGCTGGTGATCATGCACAACTCCGGCCACGTCGCCTACTTCAACACCGCCGCCGCGACGGCCGCCGGGGTCGATCGAGACACCCCGGACCCGGTGGGCGGCTCGTACGGCCGGGACGCGGCAGGCGAACTAGACGGCGCCGCCTACGAGACGCCGGCCGTCTTCGCGGTCGCGGGGCCCGCGATGACCGCCGGAGACGACTTCCCCGCGCTGGTGGTCGCGGAGTGCGCGCGCCTGAACGCCGCCGGGATCACCACGATCGGCGAGATGTCGTTCGACCCGCGAATGCGACAGACCCTCAACGCAATCGCCGCCACCGGCGCCCTGACGACGCGGCTGCGCCTGTACGAGATGTCCAACCCCGAACGCACCACCGACGCCACTCCGGGCGAGGGCGACGACCTGGTGCGTCAGGTCGGCATCAAGGTCTGGTCGGACGGGTCGCCCTGGGTCGGCAACGTCGCCACCAGCTTCCCGTACCTGGACACCGCCGCCACCCGCGCGCTCGGCATCGCCTGCACCCACGGCCACGCCAACTACACCGGCGAACAGATCCACGACATCAGTGCCGCCTACTTCGGCAAGGGCTGGCAGATCGCCTGTCACGCCCACGGCGACGACGCGATCACGATGGTGCTCGACGCGTGGGAGCAGATGCTCCGGGAGAATCCGCGCGACGACCACCGACTGCGCCTCGAGCACGTCGGCGCGATGCGACCCGACCAGTTCCGCCGCGCCACCGAGCTGGGTGTGACGGTCAGCATCTTCGTCGACCACCTGCACTACTGGGGCGACGTCCTGGTCGACGACCTGTTCGGCCCCGAACACGGGAGCACCTGGGCCGCAGCCGGTTCCGCGCTGGCGGCCGGCCAGCGGTTCTCGTTCCACAACGACGGTCCGGTCACCCCCGCGAACCCGCTGCGGAACATCCACGACGCCGTCAACCGGCTCTCGCCCAGCGGTCGGGTCGTCGGCCCGGAGGAACGGATCCCGGTGGACGCGGCGCTGCGCGCCCAGACCGTGAACGCGGCCTGGCAGCTGCAGAGCGAGGACGTCGTCGGCTCCCTCTTCCCCGGCGCGCACGCGGACCTCGTCGTCCTCTCGGGAAACCCGCTAGAGGTGGATCCGGCCACCCTCGCGGACCTACAGGTGGTCGCCACCGTCTTCGGCGGTCGGACGGTCTACGGCCGGCTCGGGTAGTCCCGCCCCGGACGGGGCGAAAGGCCCGGAGGGGCAATCCGGGCACACCTTCCGGGCACACCGGACCTACCGCCCAGGCGAATCACATGGCTTCATCGCTCGAGCGGCGCGTCGTCGGCGCCGGTGTCATCGCAGGATTCTCGGCTCTCGCGCTGATCGCGAACCCGGCCCTCGGCTCGGCAACGGTCACCGGCTCCTCGACCGTCACCACCGGCCCGACGACCGTCACCGTCGCGCTCCACAACATCGCCACCACCGAGGCGATGAACCACTGTGAGGCCCAGATCTTCCCGTTCGACGCCCCGGCCTACGACAAGACCACCCGGGTCGACGAGATCAAGTACGCCGGCTTCACCGGCGGCGAGGCCAGCGGCACCTCCATCGAGCTGCCGGCCGGCACCTACGCGGTGATCACGCAGTGCAAGGAAGGCGCCAGCACCAACCCGTACGTCAAGCTCGGCGAGCCCGCGAAGGGTGGTCCTGACCGGGACGCCCACCCCGACCCCGGGCGGCGGCAGCGCCGACTTCGGCCTGGGCGACCTGCTCGGCCTGCTCGGCTTCGACAGCTAGTCGACCATCAGCTGGGTGGCCGGTGTCCGCAATTGCGTCGGACCCTCCCGGTGACCGGGAGAACTCACCAACTTCCCCAAAAACCGCTGCGCCGTCACGGAACATGTCCTCATCACATCCATGTGCAACACGCACGAGAGAGATGAGGTCACGATGACGCTGCAATCCAACTCCGACGCCGACCAGGTCCGGTTCATCGAGGCGGCGGCGGCCCCGACCCGGTTCGCCCGTGGCTGGCACTGCCTCGGTCTGCTGAAGTCCTTCCAGGACGGCAAGCCTCACGAGGTCAAGGCATTCGGGACCTCGCTGGTGGTCTTCGCGTCCGAGTCCGACGGCAAGATCAACGTCCTCGACGCGTTCTGCCGGCACATGGGCGGCAACCTCGCCCAGGGCACCGTCAAGGGTGACTCGATCGCCTGCCCGTTCCACGACTGGCGGTGGGCCGGCAACGGCAAGTGCAGCGGCATCCCGTACGCGCGCCGGGTGCCGCCGCTGGCGAAGACCCGGTCCTGGCCGACCCTCGAGCGCAACGGTCAGCTCTTCGTCTGGCACGACCCGCAGGGCAGCAAGCCCACCGACGAGGTGACGATCCCGGAGATCGAGGGCTACGGCACCGACGAGTGGACCGACTGGACGTGGAAGACGTTGCTGGTGGAGGGCTCGCACTGCCGCGAGATCGTCGACAACGTGGTGGACATGGCGCACTTCTTCTACGTGCACTACGCCTTGCCCCGCTACTTCAAGAACGTCTTCGAGGGACACGTCGCGACCCAGTACATGAATTCGACTCCGCGGCACGATGTCTCGGTGGGCACCAGCTACGACGACCCGAACTCCAGCCTCCGGTCGGACGCCTCGTACTTCGGTCCGTCGTACATGATCGACTGGCTGTTCAGCGACACGCAGGGCTCGACCATCGAGACGGTGCTCATCAACTGCCACTACCCGGTCTCCGACAACTCCTTCGTGCTGCAGTACGGCGCGATGGTCAAGAAGCCCCAGGACATGTCCGACGAGGATGCCGCGGATCTGGTCAAGCAGTTCGCGGAGGGTGTCGAGGTCGGCTTCGAGCAGGATGTCGAGATCTGGAAGAACAAGTCGCCCATCGACAACCCGCTGCTCTCCGAGGAGGACGGCCCCGTCTACCAGCTGCGCCGTTGGTACAAGCAGTTCTACGTGGACGTCGAGGACGTCACCGAGGACATGACCGCGCGGTTCGAGTTCGAGATCGACACCGACCGGGCCGTCAAGAGCTGGGAGGAGGAGGTGGCCGAGAACGTCGCGAACGGTGTCACGCCGGTGCGGGTGGACGCCTGACTCCACCGGGATGATTCCGCGCCTCAGGCGGCGTTGGCGATCGTGCTCAGCCCCGTTCCGGTGATCGGCGCGGTGCTGCAGCTGGCAGGCCGTTGCGGCGGCCTGCCAGCTGCGTGTTGTCTGCGATCGGATGGGTGGTCCGGGATCGCTCAGTCGGGTTTGCGTCCCAGGAGTGCCACGAGCCGGTAGATCGGTGGCGCGGTCGGTGCGACGGGCTGAGGCCGCGCAAAAGGTGACCTGCCCTCGGGTATCGAGTCGACAGCAGCCGCGGAGAACCGCCACGCGCGCTCGGCGATCCCGTCGTCCCACTCGACGGCCTGCCCCGTGGCCGTCGCGATGTCCCAGCCGTGCACGAGAACCTCCACCGCACCCAACCCCAACGCGACCGCCGCGGGTACCGACCCGAAGGGGACGGTGACAGTCTTGTCCGCCGCTCCTGGCGCACTCACGCCGGCAACCAACCGGGCGGCCGCCCTCCGGAAGGCCTCGAGCCGACTGGCATCGGTTCCGCTGTCGGTCTCGTCCGGCGCCGCGCCGAACGCGTCCGCGTACCTGGTCAGGGATTCGACGAGGTGTCGAGCAACGTCATCGGTCGACCACGACTCGCATGGCGTTTCCCCACTCCACTGGCCCTCGCGAACCCCCGCGACGATGGCGTCCGTGATGGCGACGGCACCGATCAGATCGTCGACACGCTGCTGGATCATCAGGACCTCCTAGGGGCGCACGCATACTTGAAGGTGGAGACAGCCGACCAGCAGAACTGGATTCGTAGCCGGCAATTGCGGTCGGGCATCGAGATCAAGGAAGGCCTCCGACACCCAGGGGCGCCCTCCGCCGAAACACCCTCCAGGAGAAGCACATGCGTGAGGATGCAGGTAGGTCTGATCCGGCACGGGCGCTGCTCGACGCACTCGCTGCCGAGTACCTCCACGACCCCGCCGTCGGCTTCGGCACGATGTTCCGCAGTCCAGGACTGCGCGTCGCCGGCAAGATCTTCGCCTTCCTCGGCCATGACCGACGCCTGATCGTCAAACTTCCCCGCCCGCGCGCCCTGGAAGTCCTCGGCGCCGGAACCGCTCATGAAGTCACGATGGGCAAACGAACCATGAAGGAATGGGTGGCTTTCCCCGTCGACGATGACGACATCGACGGGACCTTGAACACGTGGCGCCAGGCCGCCCGCGAGGCCCATGACTTCGTCGTCAGCCTGCCCACCACTTGATTCGGGCCACCAGGCTCACCCTTCTGGCGTCTGCGTGTTCTTTCCGCTCGCGCCGCCGTTGCGAGCTTCGATGGCCTCGACGGACTTCCTGAACGGCTTTCCCAGGACACGGGTGCCGAAGACTCCGAGCACGCCCGCGAGAAGCCGTCCCCTGAGGTTCTTGCCGTCGCGGACGATGACTGCATCCACCTCGGTCTCACCTGTGGGCTGCTGAGTGAGGGTGTAGGTGTGGCCCGAGGCACCACCCCACAGGTTGGAGTCGGTGGTCCTCATCACGACGCGATGGGGGTCGGTCCAGTCGTAGTGCAGGGTTTCCCAGATACCGTTCGAGCCCTCCGTGACATCGGCGTCATGGGGGCCCTCGTGATGCACCTTGAGGTAGCTGTCTGCGCTGTTGCCGAAGATTTCCTCGCGACCCGGCCCGAAGTCGGTGAGACCGGCAAGGACCTGCTCGGGCGTCGCGGTGGTCGTCTGGTGGAGATGGATCGTGGTCATGGCGGCTTCCTTGACACTGGGATGATCCGCTCCGGTCCTGAAGGCCGGGGGAGGTGACATCTCCAGCACACCACGCGTCGTGGTGGGCGTCCAGGGTCAGCCCATCTCGGCGTGCCGGTAGCACCAACGCCACGCCTCGCCCGGCTCGTGCGAGCGCATGACGGGGTGTCCCGTCTGCTCGAAATGCGCGGTCGCGTGCCGGTGGGGACTCGAGTCGCAACATCCGACGTGGCCGCAGGTGAGACAGATCCGCAGGTGCGCCCAGTTCTGCTCACCGAGCGCCGCGCATTCCTCGCAGAGGCCGGGCGTGCGCGGCTCAGGGTCCGGTCCGGTGGCCGCGGCGAGTTCGTCGCAGGACCCGGCGGTGGCCGGACCCGGGGATCCCGCTCGGATGCGGTCAGCCGCGCGTCGCAGAACTCTCTTCATCACCTCCCATCCTGCATGCTGCAGGGTGGGATATCCACACATCCGACCGCCTGGACGGAGACCGCCGTGAACGTGGCCCTGCTCGCCGTCGCGGTGGCGGCGTTGCTCACCGCCGCCGTAGCGCGGCGCTTGAACTGGTCGGCGCCGCTGCTGCTGGTCCCGGTCGGACTGGCCGGGTCGCAGATCCCCGGACTCCCCGACACCGCACTCGATCCCGATCTCGTGTTGTACGCAGTACTACCGCCACTGCTCTACTCGGCCGCGCTCGACAGTTCCTCGCTTGCGATGCGCCGTAATGCGCGCTCGATCGGGCTGCTCGCGGTCGGGCTGCCGCTGGCAACCACCGCCGTTGTCGGGGTCGTCGCGTACCTCACCATTCCCCAGTTTCCGTTGGCCGCCGCGCTGGTACTCGGGGCGGTCGTGGCCCCGCCGGATGCGGTGTCCGCCAGCGCGATCGGACGGCGTCTCGGCCTGCCCCGACGGATCATGACACTGCTCGGCGGCGAAAGCCTGCTCAACGACGCGACCGCGCTCACCGCGTACCGTGTCGCACTCGCGGCTGCGGTCGGCACCGGCGTGACCCTGGCGGAGGGGGTACGCACCTTCCTCGGCGCCGCGGTCGGCGGCACGCTGATCGGCATCGGTGTGGGAATCGTCGTGGCGGCGATCCGTTCGCGGCTCTCGGATCCGGTGATGGAGAGCGGGATCGGGCTCCTGGTCCCATTCGTCGCGTACCTGGCGGCCGAGGAGGTGCACAGTTCCGGCGTGATCGCGGTCGTTGTCGCCGGCCTGTATCTGGGCCAGCGGTCGACCCGCGCCGGGTACGCGACCCGCCTGCAGGACACGGCGGTGTGGAAGGCCGTCGATGTCGTCCTCGAATCGTTCGTCTTCCTGCTGATCGGACTGCAACTGCCGAGCGTCGTACAAGGGCTCCACGGCCGCAGTGTGGAACAAGTCGTCGGCGCCTCCGTCGCCGTGCTCGTCGCGGTCATCGCCGTCCGGCTGCTGTGGGTCTACCCCGCGACCTACCTCCCCCGTCTGCTGTCCGCGCGGATCCGCGAGCGGGAGCCGGCACCGCCTCCCCGTGGGGTGTTCGTGGTCGCGTGGTCCGGAATGCGCGGTGTGGTCTCACTTGCTGCCGCATTCGCGATCCCGCTGACCGTCAATTCGGGCGACCCATTCCCTGAGCGCGACATGATCCTGTTCATCACCTTCGTCGTCGTGGTCGGCACCCTGCTCCTGCACGGGTTGACCCTGCCGTGGCTGATCACCCGGCTGGGGGTCGACAACGAAGAAGAACGCCGCAAGGACGCGCTGGCCCTGGCCGCCGCACAGGACAAGGCCGCACGGGCCGCAACGGAGGTGCTTGACAGCCTGGTCGCAAACGCCGACGGGGACCCCGCCGCCGTCCGGGAGCGGGCCGCGGAGATCCTGCGTACCTGGAGTGAGCACCGCGCCCACGCGGCATGGGAGCGGCTCGGGCGCAGTGAGGCCGAGTTGGGCGAGAGCCCGTCCGCCGCGTTCCGCGCACTGCGTCTGCAGATGCTGGATACCGAGCGAGGCATCTTCATCGCAGAGCGGGACAACGGACGAATCGACGACGAGGTACTGCGGCAGGTGCTGCGCGAACTCGACCTGGAGGAGGCGACCCTGAACCGGGAGTAGGTCCCGGATCGTCAGAGTCAGAGGCGGCGCGATGCGGTATCGCCGTCGATTCGGCGCGGGGTCGTGGCCCAGGACGGGCGCCAGGTCGTCTCCGGAAGCGGTGCGAGGCCTCCGAAGTGGTTGACGATCGCCCGAAGCCCCGGGTGTGGATTCAACCTGGGGAGGATCAGCGAAAGCGGGTATGCGAGTGTCGGATTCACGATGGGGATGCGGCGTAGGTCGTGGTTCGTCGGCCAGATGTACCGATCGCGTGCCCCGACAAGGGTGGCCACGTCTGCGGAGTCCGCGAGGGTGTCCAGGAGTACCTCGTCGCCGAAGTGCGGGCCGGCCGCGTCGATGCTGAGGTCGAATTCGGTGACGAGCTGGTCGTAGAACTCCGCCCATTCGGTGCGCGGCGCGATACCCGGCACCCAGATCCGATGCCGGCGCAGCTGTGGCGGCGTCAGTGTTCGTGCGGAGGCAAGGGGATGCCTCGGGCCGACAAGGAGTTCCAGCGGTGAGTCGAACGCGTGGATCATCTGCACGTCGCGCGGCAGCGTGGCCGGATCGGTGACCGTGCGGAACGAGGCGTCGATGTCGCCGGCCTCGACGGCGGCGACCGCCACGTGTGGGTCGTTGACCTTGAGGGTCACCACGTCGAGGTCGGTTCCGGGATGCGACCGCCAGTAGTCGTGCAGGACGACGGCCTGCGCGGACCGCAGACCGAGGACGTCGATCCGAAGGGCCCGCGAGCCCGGCCTGATCGCGGCGACGGCGCGATCGACACCCGTGACGATGCTTCGTGCGTGAGGAAGAAAGGCCTGGCCGTCGAGAGTCAGCTCGACCCCCCGGGCGGTACGGGTGAACAAGCGGACCTCGAGCTCCCGCTCCAGCGTCGCGATCCGCTTGGAGACGGCCTGTTGCGTCACGCCCAGCTCGTTGGCCGCGTGCTGCAGCTGTCCGAGCTCGGCCGCCCGGACAAACGATCGCACTGCCTCGGTGTCCATCGGCTCAGCCTATGCATGCCCAACTGTTCGTTGTGGCTCGCCGGGAAACAGTTGTTTGATCCCGAGCCGGTACCGCTGATGTGATTCGGCAGACCCAAACATCGGTTGTTGGAAAGGAGCCGCGTGCGCGTGCAGTTGGGACGCAGCTTCGGCTGGCTGTGGTCGGCCTACGCCGTCAGCACCTACGGCACGTGGATCGCCTTCGGAGCGTTCCCGCTCATCGCGGTGCAGGTGCTGCACTCGCCGGCATTCGCCGTCTCGCTCCTCGAGGCGGCCGGGCTCGCCGTCGCGGCGATCGTGGCGGTCCCGCTCGGGCCGTGGGTCGAACACCGGGCCAAACGGCCGGTGATGGTCTCGACGGACCTGGCCCGGTTCCTCGCGATGGCGAGCATTCCGATCGCGTACTTCGTCGGCTTGCTGACCTACGGCCAACTGCTGGTCGTCTCGGTCATCTCCGGAGCCTCGAGCATCGTCTTCACCGCCGCCTCCGGCGCGTACCTGAAGCACCTCGTCCGCAGCGATCACCTCCTGGTCGCGAACGGACGATTCGAAGGCACGAGCTGGGTGGCGACCGCGGCCGGCCCGCCCCTCGGCGGCGCCCTCCTCGGGCTGCTCGGCCCGGTCGTCACCGTCGCCGTCGACGCCCTCAGCTTTCTGCTGTCCGCACTCGGGGTCCGCCGCATCCGTGGAGACGATGTCGCAACGCCCCGCGACCCGGCCGCCAGGCTGCGTGCCACCGACCTTCTGGACGGCTGGCGATTCATCCTCCACGACCGCGTCCTACGGCGACTGTTCCTCAACTCGGTGACAGTCAGCGGCCTGATCATGGCCACCGTCCCGCTCCTGGCCGTCCTCCTACTGGGCGAATACCACTTCCCCGCTTGGCAATACGGTCTCGCCTTCGGAATCCCTGCCCTCGGCGGGTTCGCGGGCGCCCGCCTCTCCGCGCGCCTGGTCGCCCGCTACGGCCGGCACCGGGTCATGACCGTCTCCGGCTGGCTGCGCTCGATCTTCCCGCTCGGACTCGCCTTCACCCAACCCGGCATAGCCGGACTCCTCACGGTGATCGTCGTCGAGGGCCTGCTGATCACCTGCATGGGCATCTTCAACCCCATCAACGCGACAGAACGCCTGCAACGCACCCCCGCCGATCACGCCGCCAGAGTGCTGACTGCATGGAGTGTCAGCAGCAAGCTCGCCCAGGCCATCCTGATGGTGACCTGGGGCGCCCTCGCCACACTCACCAGCCCGCTGGCCGCGATCACCATGTCTGGCGTTCTCCTGCTCGCCACCCCGCTCCTGCTGCCCAAGCGGACCCAGATGCGCGAACGCCGCCCAGCTCGCGCGGTGATCGCGCCTGAGGCACCCGCGCCGCCGCTTCGGACCGCCAATTCGCACGATTCAGCAATACAGGGTTGAGGCGTAATGAACACGGGGCACCGCACGATGCTCAGGACATGTCAATTACACATAGAACTGCCTCGGCCACAGTTACCGCGCTCATCGGCGCCGCGATGGTCGTTACGGCGCCAGGCGCAGCCGGCGCCACCGACGCGGCCGACCCCTGCCAGCTCGGCTGGTCGAACGTAGGACCACGAACGTGCGCCCAGGCGCCCGTCAACATGGCCCCGGTGTGGACGCTGGGAAACGGCATCTGCGCCGGCATGCTGACCGCCTCCGGGACAGCGTTCGACGGACCCCTGGGGAAGTACTCCGAGGTGCCGGGGGCTGTCCATTCCGTCGAATTGCGAGTCGCGCAGGGCTTCTCGCCTTTGGGCGAGTGGGCGCCGACCGTCCTGGCCTGCGACGTAACTGCGGTCGTCGATTGGCGGAACCTCGACACCGGTCAAAGCGGCACGGTGAGTCGGTACGTACCCGCCGCCAACACGAGTTCCCGGCCGATGGTCGTGCAGGTCGGTACGGGCCCGGGACGGGTTCAGCTCACCATGCGGACCGACCGCCCGAGCATTCCGGCTTCGACGGAGGTCGTCGTCCCCTGACGCACGTCGCCGCGTAGCGCGACCTCCCGCCCGGTCGGCCCGGCGACTTCGCGCACCCACAGGGTGCCATTTGCGAGGTCGCCGGGCGACGCGCCGGCAAAGCCGCGCGGCAACATGCTGCGCGGCTGGGACAACGCCGGTGCCCGAACGAGGTCGTAATTGGTTGCAGCCGTCGACAAATGGATGACCCTCTACAACAGTTGTCGACGGCACTCGACCATCGGGATGCCCAGCCCGGCGACAACGAGCTGGCACTTACTGCGCCAGGCCAAGCCTATTGACCCCGTGCCCACCATCCGTGGGGAACCTCCGACCGCAGGCCTGCCGCAACCTCACGCGCCTGCTCCGTGTTGGCCAGCACGGCCGCCACGTACCTCGCCAACGCATCAGCCACCTCGAGCATCTTGCAGATCTCCTGCTCGGCAGTGAGGTTCTGAGGCAAGTCATGACGGTTCACGGCGAGGTTCGTGGGCCCGTTCGTGGTGATGCCGTAGTTGCGGGTCGTGCCAATCACGTACGCCTCCTTCTCCGGTCCAGGCCGAACGGACATCCCCGACGCGGCCTGTCTTTCATGTGGGTTGGAAGTCGCACGGCTGGACGGCCATGAAACCAAATCATAGGTTGAAAACATTATACAGCTCAGTATTCAAAGACGAGCGCCTCGAACATTCGGGGCGTGCTCGTGTCGGGAACTGCGCGTCAATCGGCCGGCGAGTGCGCTCGGTGGTCCCGGGCGGGTTGCCGAGCCTGGGACTGGGCAGACAGGACAGGCAATTGGCCGACCGACAACCAACCTACTTCCAAGCAGAGCCCTGCATATTAATGCGTATCAATTATTCTCGAGATATCTAGACCTTTTCCCAGCGTCCATCCTGGCGGCGCCACAGGCTCGGCTCGTCGTCAATGAAGGCGGCATCGTCGCCAAACCACCAAGTGGTGTCGGGATCCCAACCGGCCAGCACGGTCGCACCCGCGTTCTCGGACAAGGGGATTGCGATACCGGGCGTCGACAGGTACCCGTGCAGGCTGAGATGCGCTGCGTCGTAGTCCTCAGCCACCGCGGCCCAGTCGGGGATGAACCAGTCGCGATACTCGCCCGTCGTCTCGAACCAGACGGAACGCCTCGACTCAGGCACGGCCAGCGGGTACGCGTCGACCAGGGCCGCCCAGTCCGTCGGATTCGAGATCTCGTACACCCGAGGCGAGTTGCGGATGCTGACGGGCCACACGCGGGCTTCACCTCCGCCGGATGAATCCTCTTCCAGCAGCAGCTCCAGTGCGCCGATGCCGCCTCGCGCCCTGCTGGTGACAAGGGTGTTGCTGGTCGCCGGTGTGGACCACCACTCGCCGTCCACACTGCGGGCAGGATGGGCAGATCGATGCTCTCGAAACCACGCCTCCTGCTTCAGGACGTGCTCTCGCCACTGGTCGAGATCAGATTCCGAACGCCGATATGGCGCAGTCGATTCCGGCCACTGGACACGCGCCGGTGGATGCGCGACCATGCGCTGACTGTCGTGGTCCACAGGCTCGCCCCACCACGCTGCGTGCCGGGAGGCAAGGACAGCGGTGGCGATCGGATGCAGGGACGCCGCGATGTCCGGGCGGGCGAACATCACGTCTTCCTCGTCTGGTGGCTGCCAGTATCGCGCGACGTCCGTGGCGTGCCCGAATGCGTCGAGCAGGTCCATCTCCGACAGCTCGGCCACCGCCGCGACGTCGACTGCTTCGATCACTTCGCGCGCATCTTCGGGCGACCGTGGCCGGCCGTAGCGGGTCGCTTGCTCGTCCGTGCTGCACATGTACGCGACGTTCGCGCACAGGAAGCGGCCGCGGGGTGATCCGAGAGTGAGTGCGACCAAGTCCATAAATGGACGCTACCGGACGACCATCGCATACCTGTGTCCTGCGACAACAACTCTCGGCTCGGCGGCTGTAGGTTCCGGATCAGCTTGTCCGAATCGACCTGTGATTTTCAGGGTCTTCCACGGCAATTACTCATGAAGTTCCGCGGGAAGATGTCCTTCTGCACTGATCCTCGGCGACTCCGGAACTCCATCACCACCACCAAGGCCACGTAAGGGCGTGCCCGTTACCGCTCCTCCACCCAACGGGTAGTTCGCATCGGGCAGTGCTGGCACTCGATACCGACACGACGTTCGACTACGCGCGCCGCGAGGCACCCCAGAGAGCGCACGCCATTACGACCCAGCTTCAAGCTCCATCACCGCCACCATGCCGACAAGGGCGAGCTCAGGGTTCGAGCCCTGGGCGTTGTGCGCTCACGGCACTAAGAAGGCGCCCGTTCCGGCGATGCTCTCGTAGCCCGTCGTCATCGATGCGGTCACGAATCCCGCCCCGGTAAACACGCTCACAGCGTCGCTGTACGGGATTGCCAGCACACCGGAGGCTCCGGTCACAAGGTTTCTCCAGTGCATCCAGTAAGTGCCCTTGGCGTTGGGTGACATGGCAGGGAATGTGACGGTGCCGGGTGTCTCACCCGTGATCGCCACCGGGGTGGATACGCAGAAGATCTGGAAGCCGCAGGACCAGATGGTGTTGGTCGTGAAGAGTGGAATCTGAAAGGTATTCACGGTGGGCGCGGCCGACGCCTGAGGGAGCAGACCTATTGCGGGACCGACAGCGAGGCCCGCGGCAATGACGCTGGTACCTAGTAATCGTAGTGGACTCCACATCGGGATGCCTTTCGTCGAGTAGTTCGGCATACGAGCACGATTCCCAGCTTGCGCGTGTGCGCTCGTACGCGCCACCTCCCGAGCGCGTCGGCTGCCGCGATCCGAGGCTGCGCGCCAACCCGCGGCGGTGTCATATCGTCGTAGCAACACCGCTGGACGGGTGGACCGCGCCCGTGAAAAATCACGTTCGCGCCTAATCACCTCCGACACGGCAGGATCGCGGGCCTGCAGATGACCCTCGAGAAACACGTCCGGGCACCTCACACCGGGTGTATGCCTGAACAATCAGTCGCGAAGGCGGACTCGTTCGGCGGATCTTCCCGGAACTGTTCGGTGCCGACGCCCTCGCAAACGCGCCGGCACCAGGAGCCTGTCCTGGCGGTTCGGCTGCACACGGTTCAAACGAGCGGTGATTGCCACCCTCAAGCAGTTCGTCGCGAACCTAGCAGACGATCTAGCGGCGCGACCTCAGGAGATGCAGTGGTTCTACTACGAGATGGAAGTACGGAAGAACACAGACGCCGTCCTGAGCGATTGCCTCGAGACCGCCCCCTGGCGTCGGTGAATGAAGCAGATGTCGCTTGGGGTGACGAAGGAGAGTACGCGGCATATCTGTTGGCGGAACGTCGGTGCATGGCATGGGCGTTGGAGATGCTGGGTCACCTGGATCCTGATGCGGCAGCACATGTCGCAAAAGCCGTGTACTCGTATGAGTCTGCTGATGACCCCGACCGCGGCGCGATCTTTCATGACCGAGCGTGGCACTACGCCATGCTGCGAGTATTTGGAGAAGGCTATTGGCAGGCGCATTCTGATCGGCTCGACCCGCCTTCGGCATATGACGATCTTTGGGCGGCGACATACGAGAACTTGCGCAAGGCATCTCGCCCATCCGTCTGAGTGGTTGCGCCTGACCTTGCCACTCTCGAGTGGGAGCAGCGCGCCGCATCCGCGATGCGCTCCGCGCGAGGAGCACGAGTCTTTCTGGGTCTTCCCGGTTCTCGCTCTGACCGCTCGGCAAACCCTGCGATCTGTCAGATTGCCGAGGGCGCGGGCCCAAAGGCAAGGGGAATGAGTCTTGTCAGTTCGGTCGCGGCATCACAAAACGTCTCGTCAAGTTCGTTGAGGCGGTCCGAGAGGTCATCAGGGACAGCGGCGCAGACATCATCCATCGTCGTCACCTCATCTGATTCGCAGATGGGGCCGATGAACTGCCAGAAATCGCGGATCACCGCGAGTGTGCGAGTCGCGTCGATCTCAGTCAACCCTGCGAGCGCGACATGGACCTCTGCGATGCCCCAATTGCCGAGGAACTGCATGAGCCCGCCGTTGTAGCCGTCGGCGACGAGCCTCCACAGTGCAACCAGAGAACGGGATTGCGGCGACAACGCGGACACGTCCCCCTCCGCGGCCTTGAGTTCAGCTAGAGCGCGCTCGAACGATGCGTCCTGCTCGAGTGCCCACACATTCAGTACGCCGTCTTCGGAGGTCTGCCCCGCCGCCGGCCAATTCACGCCACGGCCGTCATCCGTTCGCACCCACCCAGCCCGCTCGGTCGCTTCCATCGCCGCAACTGTTGGCCCAGCCCACCCGTGCGGTGCGGCAAGTGCACGCCCGTCTTCGAGAACTACGAGGATTCGTCGATTCTCGAAGAGCACGTCAACTACGGGAGATCCCGCAACGCTCTTCGTCATGCCCACCTCGTTCAACGGTGGGTTACTCAGTCCCACGTCAACCACTCTCTACGTCAATTGTGGCAAGGTCGCGCCCGGGGCAGCCCCCTGGGTGAACCGCTGGCCATGTCGACGGTGCAACTCGGACATGATCGCCGTGAACGTATGTCAGGGGGATCGGCGGGCCATTTTTCGCATTCGCTGCATTCATATGGCCGAACAGGGGAGCCATGTCAACGCTGCAGTTCTCCGATCAAGCGGGTCGCTTTCATGAACCGGAGCTCGCACTACTGCCCGAGAGGTCAGCGACTCCAACAGTGAGCATGGAACACCTCCAGGACTGATTGGAGCAGCGCTGCGGTCGCCGGGTGGTCTCAAGAAGCCGTGGGCTTGGACAAGTTTGGCGGAGCGTAGCCCCCGTTTCTGAGCCTAACTCGAAGGATTTCGACCCATTCATTGTCTTTGTCATCCAGAAGTTCCCACAACGGCCAGGTGGGCGCAGCCTCGATAGCGCGCAGAACGCTCCAGTTAATCCCATAGGCGGTGTCGCCTTCGCATGGCAGCAGAGATATGAGAGCCCGGACATCCTCCGGGCTCAGCGGCTGAGTGATGACTTCGAGGAGTTCCCCTGCGGAGTCGAGCTGTCCTTCATCGAGGTCGTCGTCTAGTTTCGGGGCAACCGCGAGGAGGCGGTCGATCGAATCCTGAAGCATGCCACCAGTTTATGGAGTAGGGCTGATTCACCCGTGCGCCGCCTGCTCGGAAGTTGCCCGAACAGGATCGGACGCACTCTCGGGTAAACGTGTATCACTGCGGCAGTCGGGATACTTCTCGCACAGCCTGAATGCCTACGGTCAACGAGAGACGCCGTGCCCAAGGTGTTCGACGTCGTTGGAGTTGACGGGGCTGGACGCGTCCCTGCCGGCGCGGGCGAGGGTGTCGCTCACGGACGGTTGCCAACCCTCGTGGATATCTGGGGCTGAGCGAGCGAGCTCCTACGAGCGCTTAGTCGATTCCTGGGTACGTGACTGCGGCGGTGAGGATGGCTGCGGCCGTACCAAGGCAGAGCGGCCGGTACACCGTGTTGTCCAACCGAATGAAGCGTGGGGAGGGTTCCGCCAGACCGAGGACCCTGGTGGCCGCCCGTCCGCCGACGACGCCGCGCGCTGCAACGCCGGTGGCCACGGCGACCCTCGCCACCGTTGCGGCCCTGCCCATCCCACCCGCTCCCGCCACCAACGCGGCCGCAGCCGCCGCGAGTCCAACGACGGCGAAGCAGGCTCGGGCATCAGGCATGGTGTTGCTCCCCACCACAGCATCGGCCAAGTCGGCCCGGCTGCGCATCGGCCATGCCGAACCGAGGCCCCACGCGGTGTGGAGCAATGCCGCCGCCGCGAACGCCGACGAGCCGGTGAGGCCTGCGATGCGCGCCTTCGTTCCCAGAGAACGACTGGTGAAGACCGGGAGGGTAGTCATGCCGCCAACATATCCCGGGCACTGCAGTAAGGACCTGCTGCCCAATCCGATGAGTGGGTTGCAACCAACGGCGCGCACACCTCCGGCGTGAGTGCATCGTTTTGGCAGCAACGGCCACGCGACGGGGTCACCCAGCACGGATCGCCGCCGCGCTAGACGAGCTCGGCGGTGATTCGAGATGACCGCCGATCTGAAAGCGCGCCGGTGGGTGATCGATCCGCCGATCGGGTACGCACCCGCGGAACAGTTGCTCAAAAACATGGGCTCCCGCGGCCCCCGCTCGCCAAGAAGAACTACGCGGCAGCGGTTGTCGAGATGCAGCCAACTGGCGGAACATCCTCGCGGCGAAGACATTCACCCCAGCGAAGTAGGGTTTCTCTCACATGCCAATCAGGGCTACGGAACGCGGCGAACCTCGCCCAAGTTGAAAGGGCGGCGCGGCGTGAGTAGCTACGAGGAGGTCGAGAACTCCGTTCGTGAGTATGCGTCCGACGCCACGGTCCGGGCGCAGGTCGAGTTCGGGACCGCGGTCACGCGGGAGCTCCTCGCAGCGGATGGCGTGGCAGCGGCAGCGGCAGCAGAGCTGACGGAGGCCGGGGCACGCGCCGTCCGTGCGGCGGCCGACGGAGCAGGTACGGCGTCTGCCGAGCAGGTTCGGGTATGGATCGTGCAGATCGACGAGGGCGATCTGTCGGATGGCGACATGGATCCGGATCTCCTGCGCGCGATCACCGCGCTGGAGGCGTGGGCCGCCTATCTGGAGGAACGATCGTCGGAGCGGATCGCCGCACTCGGCATCGCCCTGCTCGAGCAGGCGGACTTCCAGGCGAGTGGGGCGCCGTTGGATGACTTCCTCGCGCCGCCGGAGACTCGGCGGGCGTTCGAGCGGATTCGTGCGGCGCTCACCGAGCCAGCGATCCACGGAAGCGAGCCGCCGGCTGTGTTCGAGAACAGCATCACGATCGATGCCGCGGACAAGGCGGCTGTCCGGCGGTCGATCGTCGATGCGGCGGTGTCGCGTCGCCTGCGGATCGCAGGCACGATCGCGCTCCCGATCGCGCTTGTCGGCGGCATCGTGTTGGCGGTGGCGGGTCGCCCCGTCGGCGTGTTCGCATCCGGGCTGATCGCAGCCCTCACGCTGCTGCTTGTCGTCTTCGTGGTCATCCTTCGTCGCGTTGCCGCGAAGACGGTCGAAGACGGCATGAGTGTCGGATCGCGACTCACGGTGCGGATCGATGCGGACGGGCTGGGGCTGGATGGCAGGTTCGGCTCATCGCGTGCGCCGTGGAATTCGCTCTCCGACGCGGTGCGCATCAAGGGCGGCATCGTGTTTCGGAACACGGCGGGGAAGGCGGCATTCTTCGTGCCAGGTCGCGCGCTCGACGACACGGCACTTGCACTGGTCGAGGAGTACATCGATCGGGATGGGACAAGGACCGGACATGAGTGACGAGGGTCGCGATCAGGCGTGGCGGGACGAGCTGATCCGCCTGGGCGGCAGCATCCATCAGGACGAGGCGGGGCCGCTCAGCGATGAGGAGGACGCCGTCCAGCAGGCGGGCATCGATCGGTACCTCACGATGCTCGATGCCCTCGACGGGCGGGCCATCGAGGCGGAAACCATCGAGGCGATCCTGTGGTCGTTGCACCCGCTCGACGACTACGGCATCTACGAGGCCGCGTACGGCGTGCTCTCGCAAGCCGATCCGGCAACGGGGGGAGCCGCCACCGCCCGGGTGCTGCCGAACTGGCTGGAGTCGCGCGGGGATCACGACAGCATCCGCACCGGCTCGATGTTCGTCACGGGTAGCGAGGACGCGAGCCGCGCGTTCCTCACGGTGACCGACACCTGGGGCGATGCGCAACGCGCGCTCGTGCGCCGAACGCTCGGCCGCTGGGTCCGTGAAGACGGGGAGTGGGAACCGATCCACGAGGCACTCGGCGGCACGAACAGGAAGCCGGTGCTCGATCCGATCCCGGACGACTGGCCCGAGGACTGGAGATCCGCAGCCGAGGCGTTCCGCGAGAGCGGCCGTGTCGATCGCGCCTGGACGAACGAGAAGGACCTCCCGAGCAACTTCGACCGCGTGTTCGCGATCATGGAGCTCGGCCACGGCGTGCGCTGGCGGGAGGTGCCCGACTTCCTCAACCCGCTGCTCATGCGTCGGAGGAACGAACTCCCGAAGTTCATCGGTGCGCTCGCCGCGCTCGCTGACGATCGCCGCGAACGTATCGTCATGGCCGTCGACGCCGCGCGCCCGGACACCGCCGAGTACCTGCGCGGGCTATTGGAACGACCCTAACGGGTTGCGCGGCCGACCTTACTTACTCACTCATCACTGACAGCGAACTTCAGCAGCGCGGTCAAGGAACTACTTCTCCAGTAGTAGCGGAGTTGTAGGTTCCGGATTGTCCGATCGGCTTGCAACTTTCAAGATCTCCCACGACAGTTGTCACTGAAACCCACGGTGGGCTTCGGCGACATCGTGGCGACAGGGGAGACCACCAGAGCGGTCGTGCTCACGCAGATAGTCGGCAACCTGATCCTGATCGGGCTGGGCGTTCGGCTGCTGACCGCTTCCGTCCAGTGGCGCCGACAGCAACTACAGAGCACCGAGCCCGGCACCTCCTCCGGCCGAGGATGAACAGCGCCGGGCGGAAGGCCGCCCGCACCACGCCGCCGATAGACAAGCGCGTCCGGCGGCACCCCGCAGCGTTGCGCCCGGTCTACGGGCCCGGTCGGGCGGTGTTGGTCAGAGTCCGGAGCCTATTTCGACGCGGCCTCCAGTGACGGCTGCGGCGAACGCGGCGTGGTCGCGTTCGTTCTGGTCGGCGTAGGTTTCGGCGAAGTCGGCGATCGCGGTCTCGAAGGTGTCGGTCTTGCCGAGGTAGGCGGCCAGCGCGACCCGATCCCCGGAGCGGGCGTGCGCGCGGGCCAGGGTCCAGCCGCACAGCCCGGCGTAGAGCGCCAGACCCCCGGGAATCATCCGTTCGATCGGGAAGGAGAACTTCCAGTCACGCAGCTGGCGGACGTAGAAGTGGCGTTCGACGCCGTCGGGCCCGGTGGAGGGTTGCCATCCCAGGAAGATGTCGCCAGCCGCCTGCATCAGGTGCTGCCCGGCGACCACCCGTTGCCCCTCGTCGGCGAAGTCGCTGCGGCCGCAGAAGTCCGCCAATACCGACGCCTGCGCCTCCTTGGCCTGCAGGAACAACGGTTCCTGCCCGTCGCCTCCGTCGAGCAGCAGAATCCACGCCCGGGTGCCGACGCTGCCCACCCCGACGACCTTGCGCGCCATCTGCACCAGGGCGAACTGCTGCAACAGGTGGCGACGGTCGGAGCGCAGGGTGCCCACATAGCCGGTCAGCAACTCTGTGATCTGCGCGTAGAGCGCGTCGACCTGCACCCCGGTGAACACCTCCTCGGCCGGCACGATCAACGGTGGATCGCTGACGATGCGTTGCCGCCCGTCGACGGTGGTGGTCAACTTGCTCACCGCCTGCATGCTGTCCCGGGTGCGGGCCTTGGCCAGCAACTTCTCGGTCTTCTTCGCCCGTTTCTTCTCGAGCTGAGACCTGAGCTGCCGCAGGCCGTCTTCGACGTTCAGGTGGGCATACCAGACGTCGAGGAGCGGCATGTCCGCGAACTCGCGCAGCGCGGAGCGGTAGGCCCCCACTCCGGCCAGGATCACCCGCCGGCGCTGCTTGGCGGAGAAGTCGTTGTCCCGCCCGGCGACGGCCAGACTCGCCGCCAGCCGCTTGACGTCCCACTCAAACGGACCGGGCAGCGTCTCGTCGAAATCGTTCACGTCGAACACCAGCCGGCGTTCCGGTGACGCGAACGCACCGAAGTTCGACAGGTGCGCATCCCCGCACAACTGCACCCGCAGACCCGAGGTCGGGGTCGTGGCCAGGTCGGCGGCCATCGACAGCGCCGCCCCCCGGTAGAAGGTGAACGGCGAGAACAGCATTCGGCCGTGCCGGATCGGCACCAGCTCGGGCACCCGGGTCCGGGCCTGACCCACCAGCTGCTCCACCGGGTCGCGGCCCGGCGCCGGATCGAACTCGCGGTGCGCGTCCAGCGGCGCCCGGGCGCGGGCCGCCTTCCCCGTCGCTCGTCTCTGCTCGCGGGTCTCACGCTGCTCCGGCATGACCGCGCCACCCCAATCCTTCTCCCGGGGCCCGGTGACGGCCTCACGTTATCCGGGGGTCGAGGTGAGGGTCCCAGCTCACGTCGATCGCGACCCGGGAATCATACTGCCGGGCCAAGCCCGGTGAACAGAGGAACCCGGGCGGTCGCGGATCCGGCTGCCGCCGCCGGCGAGACGATCGACGGGCCCACGCACCCGACACGCCGGACGGGGTATCGACCGAGCCACACGTCGGCGATACTGGATGGGACGTCCGGCTCGTCTCGAGAAGGGGTGTCAGAACGATGAGAATCGTTGCCGATCCGATCCCCGGTGGCGACACGCTGCCCTTCCCCCCACCCCCACCCGGCAGCATCGCCGGACGCACCATGCAGGAATCGGTGTACCGGCCGACGCCAAAGAAGCGCCGACTGCGCGAGGACGCACCCAATGTGTTGATCGTGCTGATCGACGACGCCGGCCCCGGACTCCCGGACACCTTCGGCGGCGAGGTCCGCACCGACACCCTGACCCGGATCAGCACCGAGGGGGTGTCCTACAACCGATTCCACACCACGGCGATGTGCTCACCAACGCGGGCGTCGCTGCTGACCGGCCGCAACCACCACCGCGTCGGCTACGGCCAGATCGCCGAACTGGCCAACGACTGGGACGGCTACTCCGGGCACATCCCCCGCTCCAGCGCCACCGCCGCGACGGTCCTGCGGCACTACGGCTACAGCACCGCCGCGTTCGGCAAATGGCACAACACCCCCGCGGAGGAGACCACCGCCGCCGGACCGTTCGACAACTGGCCCACCGGGGTGGGCTTCGACTACTTCTACGGCTTCCTCGCCGGCGAGGCCTCCCAGTACGAACCCAACCTGGTCCGCAACACCACCCTCGTCTCGCCCCCGAAGACCCCAGCGCAGGGCTACCACCTCAGCGCCGACCTCGCCGACGACGCAATCGACTGGCTTCGCAAACACAAGGCGTTCGAGGCGGACAAGCCATTCTTCCTGTACTGGGCCAGCGGCTGCCTGCACGGACCGCACCACATCATGAAGGACTGGGCCGACAAGTACGCCGGCAAGTTCGACGACGGCTGGGACGCCTACCGGCAGCGCGTCTTCGCCCGTGCCAAGGAAAAGGGATGGATCCCACCCGAGGCAGAACTTACCGAACGGCACCCGGACATGTCGGCATGGGACGAGATCCCCGACGACGAGAAACCGTTCCAGAGGCGGCTGATGGAGGTCGCGGCCGGGTTCGCCGAACACTGCGACGCCCAGGTCGGTCGCCTCGTAGACGAGCTGGACCGGCTCGACTACGGCGAGAACACCCTGATCTTCTACATCTGGGGCGACAACGGCTCCTCCGGTGAGGGACAGAACGGGACGATCTGCGAACTGATCGCCCAGAACGGCATCCCCACCACCGCGGCGCAACACATCGCCGCCCTCGACCAACTCGGCGGACTCGACGCACTCGGGTCCCCGAAGACCGAGAACCAATACCACGCCGCATGGGCCTGGGCGGGAAGCACCCCGTTCAAGGGCATGAAGCTGCTGGCATCACACCTCGGCGGCACCCGCAACCCGCTGGCGGTCCGCTGGCCGGCCACCATCACCCCCGACCCGGTGCCGCGCGACCACTTCCTGCACTGCAACGACGTCGTCCCCACCATCTACGACATCGTCGGGATCACCCCGCCCCGGACGGTGGACGGATTTCCACAGGACCGACTCGACGGCGCCGGGTTCGCCGAGACCCTCCTCGACCGGGACGCACCCGGCGGCAAACCCACCCAGTACTTCGAGGTCATGGGCAGCCGCGCGATCTACCACGACGGGTGGATGGCATCGGCCTTCGGGCCGCGAGTGCCGTGGCTGCCCGGCTTGCCGCCCGGCATCACCGACTGGACCCCCGACGGCGACGTGTGGGAGCTGTACCACCTCGACGACGACCACACCCAGAACCACGACCTCGCCGCGCAACACCCCGGCAAGCTCGCCCAGCTCAAGGAAATCTTCGCGATCGAAGCGGCGAAGAACAACGTCCTGCCGATCGGCGGCGGACTGTGGATCCCGGTCCTGCACCCCGAACAACGCATCACCCCGCCCTACACCCGGTGGGAATTCCCCGGCCCCATCACCCGGATGCCCGAATTCTGCGCCCCCGCGCTGGGCAACAAGAACAACCGCGTCACCCTCGACGTCACCGTCCCCGACCACGCCCACGGTGTCCTTTACGCGCTCGGCGGCTCCGGCGGCGGACTGACGTGCTACCTCGACGACGGTTACCTCTGCTACGAGTACAACCTGTTCATCCTCATGCGCACCCAGATCCGCGCCGAGACACCACTGGCCAGCGGCCGCAGAACCATCGAGGTGATCACCGCATACACCGAACCCCGCCCCGGCGGGCCGCTGCACGTCACCGTCAGCGTCGACGGCGAACAGGTCGCCGACGGCGTCGTCCCGATCAGCGTGCCCCTGATCTTCACCGCCAACGAATGCCTCGACATCGGTAGCTGCCTCGGCTCACCGGTATCCTTGGACTACGCCGACCGCACCCCGTTCCCGTTCACCGGCCACATCGACACCATGCGCGTCGATTACACCTGACCGGCCCGGTCCAGCGTCGACGCCCGCACACCGTCGCCGACCACGCCGCATCACCGAAGCGGCCGCCACGGCGACACCGCCTGCCCCCGGGAACGGCTCGGCGGCTCGCCACCCGCCAGTGCTGCGAGCAGTTCGAACATCGACTTGGTGCGGGTCCGCGAGGGAACGCTGACCCTTCTCGTCCCGAAGCTGCCCCCTCGCCGAAACTCGCTGACCGATCTGCTCGATCTCACCGACCTTGTGACCCAAGGCCTCGTGTGCGACCAATTGCAGAAAGTCAATCCGGTGGTGTGGACGGCGGAAGCCGACGAGAAACCTCACGTTCGCCAACACGTCGGATCGCAGCCCGACCAGATCTCGTGGCGCCAACCATGCGCTTCAAGGATATTGGTTACCCACTCGAACACCGATCGTACTTTGGCCTCCGCGAGCGCTTCGGGCGCCTTGACGTTGACGACCGTCACCGTTCGGACCGAATGAACGAGGAGGTAGTCCGGGATCTGCCGGCGTACAACCGTGCTGCCTTGCACTCCACAATCTGGAACGGTTGCACCACAACTACTTCCACGGATGGTTCGAAGTCCGCCAGTAGCAGTCGGGACAGTTCGAGCCGCGATTCGCACTAGACGTGAGCACACATCGTCGCCGACCAGTACCACCCCGGGAAGCTCCGCTGTCCCGCGTACCAAGTCAGTGACCGGACGGGCTGGATCCCAACGAGATGGTCGACGCCCACCGCCTCGAACGGCAGTGTCGACCACCGGCCAGATTCGCTCCTGACTCGGATGGCCAATCCATCCACATTCAGTCTCATGGCAACGCCACCCGCCCCGATGAATGCTGTTGGAACGTAAGCGCCCCCGACTCGGCTGAGCCAGCCGGACACCAGCACCGCTCAGCGGCACTGCGTGCCACGAATAGAGGGCGGCTGCTGTCAAAATGCGGCCAGTTGGGACATATAGGCTGGATTCATGACAAGTGTCGGACAATTAGGCCCGGAAAGGGCCGACTAGATCCGGAACCTACAGTGGTTGTCGGTTCTGGACCGACTTGTCCGATCGGCCTTCGGCTTTCAAGATCTTCCACGGAAGATGACTTGGAAATTCCGGCTGTAGATGTCTTTTTCCGCAGGTCCCCGGGTACCGAGCATCCAAGGATCACGGTCTCGGGCACCTGAGCAGCGGTCGTTGCCGCCCATTCGCCCACATGGATTCCGGTCGGAGCGGCGTTGGCACTCGATGCCGAGGCACACGGTCGGCAAGGGCTCCCGGACTCCGTGCCCCATTTCGTCTGTGCAGGCATGCAGCCCAGAACGACCGCCAGGACCAGGGCCGCTCCACTCCACTCCACCCGCCACGGTGACCGCCGTCTGTCCATTTCCGCAGATCCGATCGGCCCGGGTCTGGAGGTCCATCGCACCCGCGACGGGTCCGGGGATGCGACGACCCCGGAGAAGATCTACAGCAGGCGTGCAGTTCTCGAAGCTCGAGCCGCCTGAGCCACCCGCCTCGCCGCCACCGCCGCAACGAGCCGTACCAGGTCCGGTGCTGTGCCGACGTCCAAGCCGGTGAGTGTAGCGACCTTCCGCAGCCTGTAGGCCACCGTGTTCGGATGCACGTGCAACGCAGCGGCCGCGGCGGACCTGTCGCAGCCCGCATCGAGGTGCGACTCCAGGGTCTCGATCAAGACCGGGTGGGACTCCAACGGCGACAGAAGGTCCGCGAGCAACGGCGTCGCTGCGCTCGGCCGGGTCAGGTGATATTCGAGCGCGAGGTCCCGGAGTCGCACGGTGCCGTTGCCGCGCCCGCAGCGGCGGGCGACGTCGAGGACCTCCTGGGCCTGCGCGTACGCCTGTGGCACTTCCTGTGGCGCGGCCACCGACACCGCCGTCAGGACCGCGGCGCCGATCGTCCGTTCCATGTCCCGCAGGTTCCGGCTCAGTTGCGCGTACTGAGGGCTGTCCTGCCAGTCGTCCGCTCCCGGGTCGGGCTCGAGAATCGGGATCAGGACACCGCCGCCGCTGCTGGTGAGCACGCTCAGCGCGTGGTCGCGGCCGACGTTGTCCAGCTCGCGCTGCAATCGCCGTACCTTCCGGCGTTCTGCTACCACAGCGTCGATTTCGGCTGACCGCTCGTCCGGGTGAGGTTCGACGTGGAGCGACAGCACCCAGTACAGGCGCGGAAGATTGACCCCGAACCGCTCCGCCGTTCCCGTTGAGTTCGATCCGGACGTCAACTCCAGGAACAACTCTCGCCGCGCTGGGTCGTCCTCGCCGTGAACCGCCGGATCGGAGCCGTAACCCGCCAACACCGCGGTTGTGGCTGCCCGCAGGTGCTTGTGCAGCAGCGCCCCGGCCCGCGACAGGTCAGTGGTGTCCTCGGGTCTGGCGAGGTCACCAATCAAGTTCCACCAGTGCTCCACAGCGAGGTGATACGCGTGCAGCACCTCCGCCAGCGGAACCAGTTCCTCCGCCCGCCGCCGCGCCGATTCACGGATCCGCATCAATCCGTCATCGCCCGTCGCCTGCGACGACCGCAGGCTCGCGATGAGCGCCTCAAAGTTGCACAGGATGATCGCCGCGACGTCGCTACGTACCGCCTCTTCCGGCAGCAACCGGTAGAACGGCACCTGCCGCCATATCAACGCGACCGTCTCCGCCACGATCGTGTGGGTGCGCTGGGCGAGCTGATCGGCTACCGGTCGGCCGCCGAGAACGATGCTTTTGTCTACAGGCACAACACTTCTCCGATAGTCGGTTCGCTCGAACAACGACGACCTGTCGCTTTCCGGCGAGTATGTAATACGCGTCACTCTGGGATCGACAAATTCGACCGCACGGCGCCCGCCCGCCGACCACAGGAGGTGTCCCCGTGCGTTCCGTGACCCGAACCGTCTGCACCGCGACTGCCGCGGCCTGTCTGCCGGCCATCGACGCCAACCTGGCGCACTACGCGGACGCCGTGCCGGCTGAATCCGCTGCGCCACTGCACCCGACCGCACTGGGTACACGGGCGAACGGCACCCGTCGGGTGGATGTGGACTCAATTCGTATGCGGTCCAGTCTCGCCGACTGACCGTGCCGATCAAGTTCGAAAGGTAAACCTTCATGCGAAAATCCCTCAAACTGTTCGCGAATGCCGCAGCGACGGTTGCGATGTGCGCGACACTCGGGCTCACGGGCCCGGCCGGAACGGCGGCCGCCGAGTCGCCCGGGATCCCGAGCGTCGGGCACGACTGGGCGGGTGCAGGGCCGTACACGCCGAACGTCTCGATCGGGCTGGTACACACTCTGTACTACCCGCGTGAGCTAGGCGCACGCGGCGAGAAGCACCCCGTTGTCATCTGGGGGAACGGGACCGGCGTGCTCCCCGGTGCGTACACCTCGTTGTTGCGCCACTACGCCAGCCACGGATTCATCGTGGTCGCCGCCAATACCCCGGCGAGCAACTTCGCCGTCACCATGCGGTCGGGAATTGACCTCATCGCGGGCAAGGCGTCTAACCCATCGGGCGTCTTCTTCGGCAAAGTCGATCTGGAACACATTGGTGCGGTGGGGCACTCACAGGGCGGGTCTGCGGCGATCAATGCCGCGATCGACGACCGCGTCGACACCGCCGTCGCGATCCAGCCGGGCCCGCTCAACGATGTCGACCTCATCGACGAGCCCGTTCTCTATCTCGCCGGTGAGGCCGACGCAATCGTCTGGCCGGCGGTGGTGCGGACGATGTACGAGGACGCCGACCACGTGCCCGCCGAGTATCTGGAACTGCGCGGCGCCACGCACTTCGGCACATCGATCTCCGGCGGCGATATGCGCGGACCGAGCACGGCGTGGCTGCGGTACTGGCTACTCGACGATCCGAACGCCCGCACCGAGTTCTTCGGCGCGAGCTGCGGATACTGCACTGACACCCAGCAGTTCTCGGACTTCGACCGCAACGATCTGGCCCGGCAGATCCCGGGCTGACGGTCAAGTCCCGCACTGGAGTGCACTGTGTGCGCTGCGCACAGCGGATGTCACCCCGTCGAAGGCATGGTCTTCGACGGGGTGACGAGCGCATCGATCAGCAGTGCCGCTGCCTCGCCGCGATCGCCGCACGTGGCCGAACTCGACGAGGCGGGCAGGGTGGTCACCGGATGCCGCTCCACAATTGCCGTTGCGGTGCATGCGGATCCGTCTGCACGGCGGAGACGGTGTCGAAGCGCATCGTTGCTCGGTCACGAACGGAGTATGGCGCCCAGCCGGGATCGCCGTGTGTCGCGAATGCGATCCACGCGGCGTGCATGGTGTCGGCCAAGTCCTGCGGCGGGCGTGCTCCCACCACATTCTCGAACCCCCCGAGGCCGAGGTTGTCGAAGACGAACGGGATCTCGGCGGTATGGCAGGCGCCCAGTCGGCCGTCGAACGTCGGTGGTTGCCACGCGAATTCGTAGGCGTAGGTGCGTCCCCGGCCGTTGTCGGCATGCGCCTCGGCCAACCGGATAGCGGGTATCCGGTAGAACCAGTCGGTGCCGACGGCCGCGAGTAGGTCTCCGGGACCGGCATTCGGATCGGCTTCTCGGTAAACCGGCAGCGCGACATCGAGGTCGAGCCCGTACGCGGCGACCGCGCCATGCGACAGCTCGGCTGTGACCGCGTCGATCGCGCCGACCGGAACCAGGAAGTAGCGGAATTCCTCGGTGTTGCATCCGATCAGCACGTCGACGTCGCCGCCCGCGCCGTCCGCTATCGCTTCGGGCGGCGCGACCGGGAGCACCTCGCCGTCCACCACGGGCTCGAACGGCATGAGGTTGCGCGTCACCTCACCCCACCGTTGCGGATTCGGGTCGGCTGACACCGCGGCCCGCAACTGTTGCTGGGCGGCCAGTACCCGGTCCGTGGGCATAGTGGCGAGGGCTTCCCGGGTTGGCGAAATCCCCAGCAGGGAAGCCAGTTCTTCCGAGATCCGCTCGGCGGTCTCGGGCCGTATCGTGTGGTGGGCCGCGCCGCTCTGCAGGATTGCGCGCTGGAACAAGCCTTCGGCTTGTGGGGAGGCGAGTAGCGCTCCGATGCTCATCGCGCCGGCGGATTCGCCGAATACCGTTACAGCCGTGGGGTCGCCGCCGAAGGCTGCGATATTGTCGCGAACCCAGCGCAACGCCGCGATCTGGTCGCGCAGGCCGAGATTCGTGGCCTGCCCGCGTAGATGTCCGAACCCGTCGACGCCGAGCCGGTAGTTGATGGTCACCAGCACGACACCGTCGCGGGCGAATGCGGTGCCGTCGTAGGCGGTGGTCGAACCGGAGCCGTTGGTGAACGCACCACCGTGGATCCATACCATCACAGGCGCCGTGCCGTTCAGATCCGGTGTCCACACATTGAGGTTCAGGTAGTCCTCGCCCGGGATGAACACTTCGGAAATCAGCACATCGTAGGGAGGTGCATACGGGGAGGCCGGTGCGGTCGGTCCGTACTCGCTCGCGTCTCGCACTCCGTCCCACCGGGGACAGGGCTGGGGTGGAGCGAACCTGCGCGCACCGACCGGTGCGGCCGCATAGGGAACTCCCTTGAAGGAGACCACACCCGTGGTCGGATCCGTCCGGCCGCGTACCGCTCCGTCGGTGGTGGTGACGACCACACTCTGCGCGGTGCGTGTCATCGCACCGCTCCTTCGTCCGCTCCGACGATGCGGAGGGCGTAGCGAACATAGTTGTCGGCCACCTCGTCCGGGGTGAACGGCTCGTCCGGCCCGAACCACTGCGCCACCTGCAGGGCCATCCCGCCGATGGCTATCGCACCCAATTGGAGGCTCTCGATTCGGAAGACGCCGTCGCTGACACCGCGTTCGAGCGTATCGAGCAGCAGTCGGCTGCACGACGACCGCAATTCCAACGCGGGGGCGGCCAACTCCTCCGGTAGCGCGTGTAGCTCCGAGTTCGTCACCACGGCCAGCAGGGGAAAATCCGTGTGCAGCAGCACATGTTCGCGAACCAACGCCGACAGCTGGGCCACCGCTGCGGGCTCGGCGGCCGCCAGTGCGTTCGTCAGGCGTGCATGCAGCTCGCGGTGTCCGATCAGTACCAGCTCGGCCAGAATCTGTTCCTTGGCCCGGTAGTGCGCATACAGGCTCGCCGAGGTGATCCCGACCTCGCCGGCGATCCTACGGATGGATACCGCGCTGTATCCGGATTCGGCGAAGAGTGCCAGTGCGGCTCGAAGTATCGTCCCCCGCGTTCCGGCAGGCGCCACGCCCTCTGGTAGTTCCACGGGCACTGCGGCCACCCGCCGCGGTTTCCACACAGACACATCCACGCGAGACTCCTCCGTCATGCTCCGATTTTGCTTGCCTACCGATCGATCGGTTGACAGCGTACGCGAGGTGGATCGATAGTTAGGCACTTCACAGTGACAACCGATCGATCGGCAGGTCTATTAACGTGACAAATCTGGCAACCACACTGACGGCCTCGGCCCGGCGGCACCCCACCCGGATCGCGGTGATCTGCGGCGAGCAGCAACTCACCTACGCCGAACTGGAGACAGCCAGCGCCACACTGGCGCTCGAACTGCGCGAGCGCGGGGTTCGGTCCGGCGATCGCGTCGCAATGATGGTGCCGAATGTCCCGATGTTCGCGATCGCCTACTACGCGATCCTGCGATCCGGCGCGATCGTGGTGCCCATGAATCCGCTCCTCAAACCCCGTGAAGTCGCGCACCAACTCGCCGACAGCACGGCAGCGCTGTTGCTCGCCTGGCACGAGGCCGCAGAAGCGATCCCCGGCGCGGCGCTCGCCGACGTCGAATGCGTGACGGTACATACGCATTCGGCCATGAACCGGTCGCCGGTGCATGATGCCCAGGCCGCCGTTGAGCTCCGCAAGCCCTCGGACACCGCGGTCGTCCTCTACACCTCGGGCACCACCGGCAAGCCGAAAGGCGCTGAGCTCACTCATCACAACCTCATGCGCAATCAGGAGGTCACCAGCACCAACCTGCTGAAGCTCACCGAGGACGACGTCGTGTTCGGTGGCCTGCCGCTGTTTCACGCGTTCGGGCAGACCGTAACCCTGACCTCGGCCATCGCCCACGGCGCATGCCTCACGCTATTGCCCCGATTTGACGCCACAGATGCACTGCAGGTCCTGACCCGCGACCGCGTCACGGTATTCGTCGCCGTGCCGACGATGTACGCCGCGCTGCTCGCGCACCCCGACCGTGCCGACTGTGACCTGAGCGCGCTGCGGGTTTGCGTGTCCGGCGGCGCGGCGTTGCCGGTGGAGACGCTGCATGCCTTCGAGAAACAGTTCGACACAACGATCCTCGAAGGATGGGGGTTGTCGGAGACCTCACCGGTGGCGTGATTCAACCATCCGGACGCGATGCGCAAGGCCGGCAGTATCGGTACGCCGATCGACGGCATCAGAATGAGCGTGCTCGGCGAGGACGGGCGGGAAATGGCCGTGGGGGAGGTCGGCGAACTCGCGGTGCACGGCCACAACGTCATGAAGGGCTACTGGCGTCAGCCCGCCGCCACCGCGGCAGCGCTCTCGGATGGCTGGTTCCGGACTGGCGACCTCGGCCGGGTCGACACCAACGGGCACTACTGGATCATGGACCGGAAGAAGGACCTGATCATCCGCGGCGGATTCAACATCTACCCACGCGAGATCGAAGAGGTCCTCTACGAGTGCCCCGACGTCGAAATGGCCGCCGTCCTCGGCATTCCCGCGCCCACCCTGGGCGAGGAGATCGGCGCTGCCGTCGTACTCCGGCCCGGCTCACGAACGACGCCCGAGGAACTGCGAATCTTCGTCCGCGAACGTGTCGCTCCCTACAAGTACCCGCGGCACATCTGGCTGGTCGACGAACTTCCCAAGGGTGCCACCGGGAAGATCCTCAAACGCGCGATCGCCATACCCGAGGGCGTCATCGCTGCTGTCTCGGCATGAAAACAGCCACGCCGGCGAGGAGCCGGAACAACCGCCGCCGGGGAGCAATCGAGCGCAGCTTTGACGACCCGGATGTGGTCGGCGGCGCTGTTCCTGGTCAGCACACGACGAGGATCGTCGCCACGATTTGATCTGAAGGTCGTGGCATACAGCATCCACGACACCGCCGTGAGCCAGGCCCGGCCGGCTTCTCGCGGGCTCGGCGGCGCCCGTGGCCGACTCAGTGGCGCGGGTACACGGGCTGCGTACCGCCGTCCGCCATGCGCCGGTACCGGCCGATGCCGACCGCGAGGCCCTGGTGTGACGCCGTCGCGGCAGTGTGCCGATGACGCGAAGGGGGCTGAGCGTGGTCCGGCAGCTCACCGCCGCGGATCTGACGGGCGTGATCCGGATCCGCAGCGGCGAGATCGCGTCAGCCGTCGACCCGCGCCCGCGCGGCCGCTGCGGCGTCGTGCCGGCCGAGAGCCTCGTGGGCGTCGCCCTCCATCAGCGCGACCCGGACCGCGAGCCGCGGTGCCTCGGTCACCCGCGGCGCGGCGTCGGCGAGCACCGCGAGGGCCTCCTCGTGGCGGTCGGTCGACAGCAACGCCTGCGCGACGACGATCAGTGCGCTGCCGGAGCCGACGACGTCCTCGGCTGCGGCGTAGGCGTCGGAGGCGGCGAGCCCCGTCCGTACCGCCTCGTCGAACCGGCCCAGCTGGGACAGTGCCCGAGCCGTCGAGTCCTCGATGTCCGCACGGGTCCACGGCTCGGCATGCTCGGCCGCAGCCCGTAGGTCCTCGAGCCCGTCCTCATCGGCGAACTGGCACCGAGCCCGCCCACGTGCGTGCAGGAGGTCGGCGAGCGCGTCCGGCTGATCGGTGAGTTTCCGGGCGTCCTCGACCGCGCCGTCGAGGGCTTCGACGGCGTCCTCGTCGTCGAACTGCATCATCAGAAGCCCGAGTTCCTTGCCGACCCGTGCCGCCACCGCGTAGTCCTTGCCCGCCCGGGCCAGCTCCCGGCCCTCGGCCCACACCGCGACCGCTGCCCCCGGCTCGCCGGCATCGCGCCTCGCGTAGCCGAGCCACAGCAGGGTCAGGGCACGGGATGCGGGCTCGGTGTCCCGGGCTTCCTCGATCTCCGCCACCGTCGTGAGTTCGTCGACGGCCTCGTCGGGGCGTCCGGACCGCACGAGCGTCACGCCGAGCCTGTAGCGGTGGCCGACGGACTCGGTGCCGGCCAGATCCGCCTCGCGCATGGCCAGGCGCAGTCGGCCGGCCGCCTCGTCCAGCCGGCCCAGGTTGTCGCAGATCTGGGCGCTCAGGGCAGCCAGCGGGGCGGTCACGGACCGGGCCGCGTGGGCAACGGACAGGTCGAGCGCGGCATCGACTGCGGTCAGCGCCTCCTCGAACCGGCCGCCGCCCGCCAGCAGCTGGGCCAGCAACCGCAACAGCACCGTTCGGCGTCCGGGGGCGGTCGACGGGGTCAGTTCGGACTCGAGCCAGGCGAGCGCCGCATCCCCGCCCTCGGCGCCCAGGATCGTGTCGACCTGCTCGTCCAGCGGGCCCGCCCCCGTCACCTCGTCGACGAAGGCCGTCGTCGCGGCCGGGTCCGCCGAGGCCGGAGGTGCCGGCACAGCGTGTGTCGTGCCGATCGGCAGGTCCCAGCGTTGCCCAGCCAGAGTCCTTGCGGCGGCGACCTTCTCGCTGCGGCGCTCGGTGCGGTTGCGCTCGTCGAAACGGGTCGCGAGTTCCTCGGCGGCACGCCAGGACGCCTGTGCCAGTTCGGCGACGGTCCAGGGGCCGGTGTGCGCGCCGAAGAACCGGCGCAGGGGCTCCGCGTCGGCCCCGCGGACGTGCTCGTGGCCGATCCCGGCTCGGTCTGCGGCCGTGCACGTCACCGCGAAGGCGGTGAGGGCGTCGAGGTGCGCGACCGCGTTGAGGTTGTCGTGCGCCAGCCAGCCGATGTGCCGCTCGAGCATCTCCAGCGCGCGCTGGGCGTTTCCGGTGACCGAGAGGAAGATCAGATGCTGCCCGATCATGTCGATGTTGTCGACGTTGCGGCGCGCGAGTCGGTAGCCCCGCATGTGCATCTGCTCGGCATCGTCGAGACGACCGACCTCGAGCAGCGGCACCAGCGTGTGGGCCATCGCCCGCTCCGGTTCGTCGGCGCACCCCATGTCCTTGTCCAGCATCTCCTGGACGACGGCCAGTCCGGCCTCGAGGTCCCCGGTGGCGAGCCGGAACTGGGCCTCCTCGGAACGAACGCACGCCTCGCAGTGGCTGTAGTCGTCGCGCGGGGTCCGTCCCAGCTCCTCCAGGTAACGGGCGGCCTCCTCGATCCGGCCCGCCTCGAATGCCTGCCAGAACCGGGTCTGCACCACCCCGGACAGGCCGACGCCGGCCTGCCGGTACGCGGTCTCCATCTGTTCCATCGACTCGGCGATCGTCGCCCGCGGGAACATCGGGTTCGAGGCGAGCGCGTCGGCGATCCACTTGTGGAACCACAGCAGGTCGTGGTCGTCGACCTCGGTGGGGAAGGTGGCCGGGTCGGCGGCGTTTCGCCCGACGCACCACGCGAAAGCGGTGAGCAGGGCGTCGGTGTCGCCTGTTATGGAGGCGGACTGGATCAGGCGCATCCGCACGGCGTAGGCGGCGGCCTCGTCGCCGGTCTCCTCGGCGAGCGTGATCGCCCGCTCGATGAGTTCGCGTTCCGCCGGCCCGTAGGACGTCGAGTCGATCTCGCTGATCAGTGCGTCGAGGGTGGTCTCAGTCGGCATGGTCGTCCTTGTCGATGGTGGAGGGGGAGTGCGGTCCGGGATCGGTGACGACGCCCGCGTCGAGGCCGACGGACAGGTGCACGATGTCGGTCATGGCGTCGGTGAGGGCCGCGCGGTCGGCGGCCCGCAGCGGCCGGTGCCCGGCGAGCAGCGCCTGGACGTAGAGGATCCGCACCGCGCGCGACAGCACGGCCTCGTCGTCGAGGGTGGCGAGGGTGCGCACCAGGCGATTTCGCCAGTTGAGGGCGAGCCGGCCGGTGGTGTCCCCGTCGGACGCCGCGGCCTCGTCCACGCGGCCGAGAATGTCGGCCCACAGTCCGCCGGCTTCGCTGGCCTGTTCGCGGCGCAGACTGCGGAGCACCGCCTCGTCGGCGACGTACAGCGCGGGAACGCTGTCCGGCGCGAAGGCGCGCACGGCGGTCGCACAGTCGAGGTCGGCCAGCGCGGCGTCGGCGCGTTCCTGCAGTCGCCGCGAGGCGGCCCGCTCGGCCAGCGGCGGTACGTCCAGGTGGTCGATCTCGTCTGCGACGGTGACGATCTCAACCTCGGAGCCGGGCACGAACTCCGGCAGTCTCGCGGCGATGTCCGCGTCGTAGACGTAGCCGCCGTTGACGATCGGGGCGCCGCGGCGGGCGATGCCGGCCAGCTGCCGGAACTCGTCGACGGTTCGGGTGTACCGCACGGTGCCGCGTCGGGCGGCCTCGCCGAAGGTCGTCGGTCCCTCGGTGGTCTCGATCGGCAGGTGGGGAACGATGAACCGGGCCAGCTCGTCGTCGTGGAGGACGAGCGCACGGAGCGCGAGGTGGTGGACCGAGAGGAACGCGGCGAGCCGGTGCGGCGCCTCCGCGGCGAGTCCGATGACCCAACGGCGGACCGCGGCGCCCAGTTCGGCCCGGGTCGTCTCGAGTGCGTCGTCCTCGATCAGGGATTCGCGGGAGGCCGTCGGGTGTAATCCCGTGGTGTCGACGACGGACCGGACGAAGAACGCCCAGTCCGGCAGAAGGTCGTCCATGCGCTCGGAGAGCAGCATCCCGCCGAGGTAGACGCGGCTCGACTGCCGCTGGCCGGGGGACAGCGCGAACGGCAGCACGAACGCGGTACCCCGAGTGCCGGTCGACGGCACGTGCACCGGAAAGGCCGCGAACGGTTCGGCACCGACGATCTCCCGGCCCAGCTCACGCAGCTCCGGCGAGGGGACTGCCGTCCGCTCGAGGAACGGCGCCGGCCGGGTCACCGTCTCGCCGGCAACGGTGACGCGCACGGGAAGGTGCCGGCCGAAGCGGTCGGCCAGGTCGCGCACGCCGGCGGGTGAGACGAGGCCGGCGGCGTCGTGGCGGGGAACCAGCTCGACCCGGGTCCCTGCCGGTAGGTCGGCGGAGAGCTCGGTCACCGTGAACGTGCCGTCGACGCGCCCGACCCATTCGACGGCGGGCGCGCCGGTGACCGACCGGGACCGAACCCGGATCTCATCGCTCACCATGAAGCAGCTGAGCAGGCCGATCCCGAACCGGCCGAGGCGGTCGGTGCGGGGAAGGTCGAGGATGTCCCGCTTGGAGCTGCGGCCGACCGTCGCGAGCAACTCGCCGACCTCGGCGGTAGTCAGCCCGACGCCGTCGTCCTCGACCGCGAACACCGCGCCGGCGGCGGCGGGCAGGACCCGGATGGTGCCGTCGTGGTCCGGCTCGAACTCGCGGCGGGCCGCGATCGCATCGCACCCGTTCTGCAGCAGCTCACGGACGAAGACCTGCGGCCCGGTGTAGATGCTCGCGCTGAGCAACTCGATGATCCCGCCGAGGTGTACCTGAAATGGACGGCTGTCGCCGTCTGCTCTAGTAGTCATCGGGGACAGAGCCTATCGAGCGGGTACGACATTTCAGCCAGGGGAGATGCGGCCCCTGGTCCTCCTGCGCGATCGGCGGTTTTTGCGGCCGACAGTCATCGCGGGGGCTGCACTCGAGGTGGCCGTCGGGAGTAGTTCAGTACGTCGCCGGGAGAGAGTGCCGGACTGACGACCGCGGGGCTACCGCCTGAATCCGCGCAGAGCGCCACGTGTGCGGAGCGGCTCGAAAGCCTCGAACCAGGCCGGTGGATCGAGGTTGACTCCGTCGTCGGGCGGGACGCCGGTGAACAGAGGCAGCACATCGTGGTTCTCGAACAGGTAGTCCAACGGGCTGTCCCACGCGGCATCGTCCACGATGTTCGGGCTGCCCGCGAACTGGTCGTGGAAGTGACCGTCGCGATACAGATCCGACGCACGACGCAGGATCAGGTGCAGCGCCATCTCCTCCCCCCGTGCACGTCGGGTGAGGCTGGCGACCGGCCTCGACGTCGGAAGCGAGGTCGTCGCACGCCCTCGCTGCTTCCCGGCGCCATTTCACGAACTGGCCCCACGTGGCCGGGGGATATTCGACTTGTCCAATCGGCCTGCGGCTTTCAAGATCTCCCACGGCAGATGCCCTGGAAACTCCGGCTGTAGATGCCCCTTTCCGCAGGTCCTCGGGCACCGGGCAGCAAAGATTTGCGAGATGCCACGCCAGATTGACCAGGCAGGACGCGAAGGGGCCGCGTCCGACGCGGCGCTCCGTTCAGCGACCAAGTTCGGGATCGATCACCGGACCGCCGCTGCGCGAGTACCCGGCACAGTGCGGTCCGGTCAAGGGCCGGCCGTCGGGACGCACCGGTCATCGTTCGGCGTATGGGGCACCCCATCGACGATCATCGACGGCATGGAGAACACGAGCGCCCAACCAGACGACACCGTGCGAGAGTCATACTCGGCCAGATCCCAGGAGTACACGGATCTCTTTGGCTCCATGACCTCGACACACCCATCCGATCGGGCACTGGTAAGCAGCTGGGCCGCCACCCTGACAGGTCCCGTGCTTGACGCCGGGTGTGGTCCGGGGCAGTGGACGGACTTCTTGGCCGAGTGCGGACTAGCTGTGAGCGGAATCGATCTCGTTCCTGAGTTCGTTGAACGAGCCCGTATGGAGTACCCAGACCTCTCCTTCGAAGTCGGCAGCTTCGAGGCAGTGGACGCCGCAACAGAATCACTGGGTGGTGTGCTTTCCTGGTACTCGCTCATTCACCACAGTCCGCAGGACATCCAGACTCCGCTCGCCGAGTTCGCGCGCGTAATTCGGCCCGGCGGAGGGTTGCTGGTGGGCTTCTTCGAGGGAGCAACCGTAGGATCTTTCGACCATGCCGTAACCACGGGCTATCGATGGCCAGTGGCTGAACTCAGCCAGGAGTTGGTCACGGCCGGCTTCGAGGTGATCGAGGCACATACACGAACGGCGAGCGACTCCAGGCCTCAAGGCGCAATCACCGCACGCCGGCAGAGCACCCGGTGAGGATCCACCTACGGTGATGCACCTTGATGGACAAGCGATTTGGGGCAGCCTGGGCTCGCATTCAAGCTGGCTGCCGAAGCGCCGGGCCTTCGTGAGCATCTCGCTCAAATCCCGCCAAATTCGATGGCGCACTCCGTCGCGCGTCCTTCCGGTGCCGCGCGCCGCTAGACCACCAGATTAGATTCTCGCCCTGGCAATTTCGACCGAGAACCCAACCCGGTTCCCGACATGTCAACCACGACAACCGATACAGCATCCAGGCACAGCAATCGACCAGAGAGCAGAACGCGAATGACCATTCCAGCCCGTATCACCGATGGACCTGAACGAGTGCTGCTCGAGAACATGCTCGACCGCAACAGGGCCGCGCTCATCGACGTCGTGCGGGGCCTGGTCGAAGTCGAGGCACGGCGCCGCCTGGTCAGCTCGCTGACCACGCCGATCGGATTGCTGAAGCACGCAGCAGTGGCTGAACGGAGATGGTTCCAGCACTTCCTTGCGGGCCTGCCCGAATCCGAATGCGACGGTCCGATAACGCCCGGTGACCCCAGTTTCGTTGTCGGTGACGATGAAACCATCGCCGGCGTGGCCGCAGAGTTCCAGCAGGCGAGCGAACTTTCACGTGCGATATCTGCTGGATACTCGCTTGATGTCACCCGGGAGCACCCGATCGTCGGCACAGTCAGCCTGCGGTGGATCTACCTGGGCCTCATCGAGGACTTCGCACGTCATGCAGGACACGGCGACATTCTGGTCGAACAGATCAACGAACGCCGCCAGTCTTGACCGACCGTCATCAGGCGTCCGATCCGCCATGCCTACCCTTCTTTGTTTGTTGTGCGTTTGTAGCCCCGCGGCCCGTTCGTGGTGCTCGGTTCGTGCGTTTGTTGCAGGTTCCGCATCTACTTGTCCGATCCGCCTCCGGTTTTCGAGATTCTCCGCGACAGTTGTCACTGGAATTCCGGGCGAAGTTGACCCAGTCCGCGAGCACCACGGCAGACGAGCAGAAATCTCTAACCAACCCCTAAGAGTTCACTAATGAGCCCCGAGTTTCCCGCTCATAAGTTCGGAGATGTCGAGGCCATCCGGCCGCGCCCCGAGCGAGGAGAGCACCCATGCGAAAGTCCATCATCAACACCCCCGTCCGCCGGCGAGTAGCCATCACCACAGCCGGAATCGCTGCTGCCGCGGCGCTCGCCGTGCCCGGCGTTGCGTGGGCCACTGGCTCCCCCTCCGAGACCGCGCCGGTCGTAGTCTCCGCCCCCGTAGAGAATGTGGCCCCGGCCGCGCAGTCCGGCACTTCCAACGGTGAGTGCGCCCGCGACCTGAGCCAGGAAGAGGTCGACGCACTGGTCGCGAAGGGTGAGATCAACCCGGCAGACATCACACCCGCAAGCGCTCTCGAACCCGCGGTCGCCGCCAGCGCCGAGGAGATCCGCGCCAACGAGGCAGCCGGGGGCGCGGATACGAGCGCCATGCCCGCCGAGCCGGCCTGCTGACCCGGTCAGTGATGCGGGCGGCCGAGCCTCGTTCCTCCGTGCTCAGGCTCAGGCTCGATGGATCAGGTGACTGACCCCGCCCGCATCCTGATCGTCGCCGACGACAGCAAGGTCCTCTCGTCCCTCACCCCGGCCTACAGAACAATGTGTGTCCGGCACGTCCCTACATCGAAAAGACGTGTCGGCGCGAAGACACGATTGACAGATCGCGACGAACTCTAGCCGCGACAGCTGTCGACGACTCGACCCCGTCGCCACAGGAGAATTCCATGCTTGTGACACTACGTGCCATTGCGAAATGGCCGACCGATACCAAAATGTAGCCATTTTGGACATATAGGCTGGAATTATGACAAGCGTGGGACATGTAGGTCCGGAAAAGGACAACTAGATCGGGAACCTACATTTGTGGTTTTCGAGTTGCCGCGAAGATCGACAGGACGCGCCTGCGCACTTGACCGAGGTCGGGCGTGTCGGACGCGCCTGCCAATGTAGGTGTGTCACCGAACTCAGAGACAAGTCGTCGCATCCATCAGGATGTGAGCATGAAACACGCGCAAACGCACGCGGACCGGATCGCCGGGATCCTGACCGACCTCGACCGACTACGAGCAGCCGATCTGAGGACCACTGTCGTCTCGCTCGGCGACCGGGAGGTCACCGGCTACAGATGCCGCATCCACGGGGCAGCCGTGCATCGTTACGAGCACGCTGCTCCCGCGGACCCGGACACGCTCGCGGCATTCGAGAACCGCGTCGGCGTCGGCCTTCCGGCCGACTACTGCGAGTGGATCACCCGGGTGGGCGACGGCGGAGCCGGACCGATGCTCGGACTGCTCCCGCTGGCGCAGGAGGCCGAGGACGCCGCGATCGACTACGCCGCGGACTTCCCCTTCACCGCCGAGCGACCCTGCGCGCCCGCCGCCGAGGACTCCGAGTTCCAGTGGTCGGAGAACATCGGCCGGATCCACCGAGGCGCGACATTCCTCGCGGACGAGGGATGCGGCATGTACGACCTCCTGATCCTGCGCGGCCCGGCCGCGGGGCAGGTGTGGTGGCACAGCTATGAGCACGCCGCCGCGCTGCCGGTGCTCCACCCGGACACCCGCGAGCCGCTGACGTTCCTCGACTGGTACGAACTCTGGCTCGCCCGCGCCCTCGATCCGGACGTTGACCAGGTGGGGAGCTTTGCTGAGTTCGCCGATCACGGCGCGAACCACGCCTGAGGTGTCACCTTCCTCCTGCAGCGCTTGCGATGACGATCGCCGGGTGTCCTTCGGGCTGGTCCATGGGCGCTCGTCGCTAGATCTGGCCGAGTATGGCTCTCAATGCGGCGCCTCATCTGCCGAACGACGACCGGTGCATCCCGATTCCCGGCCATTGACCGGACCTCGCTGATCTGGGTATCCGCGTAGCGGTGGTCCGGTGTCGATCCCAAGCCTGGGCGCCTCGGGTCGCGGTGGCGTCCCGGCGGATCTCAGCCTCGAGCGGATCCGGATGAGCTGTGGGTCAGAGACGGGCAGGTCTCAGCGGCTCAATGACCTGGGCCTCGGAGCGCTCGCGCAGCTTGGGAAGCGCCTCGTCAAGGCCCGAGCCGAGCAGGTGGAGGGTGTTCATGCCGCGCGATTCCCACACCGGAAACTCCTCGTCGGCATTGCGGCCTGCGACGTCCCAGAGGAGAAGGTCGCCGTTCTCGCTCCAGCCGAAGACTTCGAGTCGTTCGGCGAGGTCCCAGCTACCGTCGGGCTCGATCATCCAGTCGAATTCCTCCTCTTCGCCCTCGCGGAAGACCGTGTGGAAGTGCTC
>NZ_JBFUHZ010000034.1:0-42774 GCF_056402135.1 Rhodococcus sp. P4_C10
CGAGATGTCTACCCAGATGTGAGACACGCTGCTGTGGAGGTGAGCGTGGGTACCYGAGACCGGCTATGGACGTATCCATGGCCAGATCGGATGCCCGGATGAAGCTGCTCGATGCAGCCTTACGCGTCGCCCACGACCAAGGAGCCGATGTGTTCGGYGGCAACTTCAGGGCCTGGTGCGAAGCCAACGGCATCGCCCACGCCACCGCCTACCGACACCGCAAGCGCGTCCTGGAGGAGGGCCGGTGGACCGAGAGGTCCCGCCGGCCCACCTCCAGCCCTCACCGCACCCCCGGCCCCGTCGAAGACGAGATCGTCCGGCTCCGCGGGACCCTGGGCCGCGACAACGGTGCCGAGTCCATCTCCTACCACCTCGAACAGAGTGCCCGCGAACAGGACTGGGAAAAGCAGGGCTGGACGATTCCGTCCCGCGCCACCATCAACAACATCCTCAAACGCCGCGGCCTGGTCATCCCGGAGCCCCACAAACGCCCGRGATCGTCGTACCGCCGCTTCCAGTACGCCCGACCACGGGACTGCTACCAGATCGACGCCACCGAAATGGTCCTCGCAACCGGCGAGAAGGTGGTCGTCTTCGARGTCCTCGACGACTGCACCCGCACCCTCGTCGCKTCGGTCGTTGCGCCCAGCGAGACCACTACCGGCGCGATCACGGCAATCAGCAGGGCATTCGCCGACTTCGGGGTCCCGGCGATCGTGCTCTCCGACAACGGGACCGCTTTCACCTCACGATTGACCACGGGCGGCACCTCCCGGTTCACCCGTCACGTCACCACCGCCGGAGCCCGGCTGATCCACTCGAGTCCYTACCACCCACAGACCTGCGGCAAGGTCGAACGCCACCACCGCACCTTCAAGCAGTGGCTCGCCGACCAACCCGCCCAGCCGGCCACCGACACCGAACTGCAAACCCTCTGCGAGACCTACCGGGACTTCTACAACACCGTTCGGCGGCACAGCGCCGCGAACATGCCCCCACGACAGGCCTGGGACGCCGCGCCCTGCCTCGGCGGACCCGACCAGTTGCCCGTCCAGCAGGACGCCACCATCCACCCGCTGACCGTGTCTTCGACCGGGGTCATCTCGATCGGCAGCGTCAGCGTCAGCGTTGGGCGAGCCCGCGCGGGTCAGACCGTGACCGTCCTACGCGACGGCGACCACGTCACCGCATACGAACGAGGCGGAGCCGTCCTCGGTCACCTGCACCTGGACCACGCCAAGCGCTACCAAGGACAACTCCGCCCCGCCGCCTAAAATCTGTCTCACATCTACGTAGACACCTATGTCCCACGTCTACCTAGACAGCACATGTCGATAGATTGTCGATATATCGTCGATAGCATGATCGACGCGAACCACGTAGTCGAGGTGACAGTCGTAGGAGGCTGACATGGAAGGCATGAACATGCACAGGGAACATCGGCGCGGCAGGCGCCACCCGGGACGGGTGGGGCGCGACCGCCGACCGGACGGATTCGGCCCGGGATTCGGGCCTGGACCCGGCGGCGGGCCGCGCTTCGGCCGGGGCCGCGGTCGCGGTGGACGGGGCAGGCGCGGCGACGTGCGGGCCGCGATCCTCTTGCTCCTCGCCGAGGGGCCGATGCACGGATACGAACTGATCCAGCGAATCGAGCAGCGCAGCAACGGGATCTGGAAGCCGAGTCCCGGATCGATCTACCCGGCGCTGGCCCAGCTCGAGGACGAGGGCCTCGTACTGATCGAGAAGGTGCCCGGCAGGAAGACCGCGCGGCTCACCGAGGCCGGTACGACGTACGTCGAGGAGAACAAGACCGACCTCGGCAGCCCTTGGGACGAGGTGAGCGCCGGCGTCGGGCGTGAGGCGCAGGACCTGCGAGGACTGGTCGGCCAGTTGACGGGAGCGGTCGGGCAGGTCGCCGCAGTCGGGACTCCCGAGCAGGTGAGCGCGGCCGGGCAGATTCTCGTCGAGGCCCGGCGTTCGCTGTACCGCATGCTCGCAGAGGATCCGACCACGATCGAGGATGCCGACGCTGATTCGACGAAAAGCTAGCCCCCCGATGGTTACAGTGCAGCCCGCAGCGCTCATGATGGAAATCTGAGCCATCGTCGCGAGGGGGCGCACATGCGGGGAACCAACTGTCGAATTGTCGAACGGCAGGCGGCGAGAGCGCGCGCGGTGACCGTGGTGTCGGCCGCGCTCCTGGCCGGATCGCTGCTGATGGCGCCGGCTGCCGGTGCGACCGGGTCTGCGGATCTCGGATCCGTGGATCCAGGATCTGCGGGGTCGCCGTCGGCGGCGGAATCGGTGACCGAGGTCCCCGAACTGCCAGGGCCGCCCCAGCCCACCCACGCCGCGGCCACGGTGTACGACGGCAAGCACCCCGGGTCCGCGCCGCCCGGCTCGAACGATTTCGGCTGCATCCCCACCGCGGCGCACCCGAAGCCGGTGATCCTGGCGCACGGCACCGACGCCACCGCCTACTCCGACTGGTCGGCGATCTCGCCGCAGCTGAAGTCCGCCGGGTACTGCGTATTCGCGGTGAACTACGGCGGCAAGCCGGGCGGGCCTCGCTTCGGCACCGAGGACATGTATGTCAGTGCCGGCCAGGTCGCGGACTTCGTGCACCGGGTGCGGACGGAGACCGGCGCCGCGAAGGTGGACCTGGTCGGCTTCTCCCAGGGCGCGACGGCGACCCGCATGTTCGTCAACCAGATGGGCGGCGCAGCGGTGGTCGACCGGTGGGTCGGTGTGGCCTCGCCCAGTTACGGCGGGCAGTTCTACGGAGTCGCGCCGGTTGCGGCCGCGATTCCCGGCGGCACGGCCGTGATCGCCGCGGTGCTGGGCCAGGCGGTCGCGCAGCAGGTGCAGGGATCGGAGTTGCTCACCGCGCTCAATGCGGGCGGCGACACCGTCCCCGGCGTGAGTTACACCACCATCGGCACCCGGTACGACGAGATGATCCAGCCGTACACAAACGTCGAATTGCACGGCGCCGGTGCGCGGAATGTCCTGATTCAGGATTTGTGCCCGCAGAACAAGACCGGGCACATGAACATGGCGTACGACCCGTTCACCATTTCGCTGGTGGTGGGTGCACTCGATCCCGAGCATGCGCCCGAGCCATTGTGTGCACCAGTTCCGCTGGGCACCGGAATGGTCGAGATGATGATCGCCAGCAATTTCGGAGTCTGACGTCCACTCCATTCCTGTCGACGGCGGCACTCGCCGCGTCCGGACTGCCCCGGACGCGGCGAGTGTGCCCAGGTGGGAACGCTATTCGGCCAGCTTGGCGAACGCCTGCGCCCACAGGAAGAACTTGTTGGTACCCAGGTCCTCGACGGTCTTGATGTTGAACGCCGCCAGCAGGTGCTCCGCATCGGACTCGCTGACACCCTGCAACGCGGTCACCGGGGCCTGCGCGATTTCCTCGAGGGTCTTGTCTTCCCACGCCTTGATCAGTTTGTTCGCAGTTCCAGCCATGGCAACCTCCAGGTGAGTGCGTGACATTTCAGCGTTGCCGTGCGCCGATTTCCGCTGTCGCACGGCTTTCGGGTCGATCAGGGACAGTCAATACCCGTGTCGGCGCCGCGCGAGTCCTTTCGCTCGGCGATTCGCCGGGAAATCCCCGAGAGTTTTCCTGGCGCGGGTGGTTCAGCGGTGTGCCGCGACATCCCTAGACTGTCCGTGACATTCGATTCGACGCTGCCGCGGCCGCGGCGACGCCCGAGCAGGGGAGCAGACTCCGTGACCATCCAGCCGGTTCGCCTGTTCGGCGATCCCGTCCTGCGGACCAGGGCGGACGAGGTCGTGAACTTCGACCACGAACTCCGTGTCCTCGTGGCCGACCTGGTCGACACCATGCGCGCCCGCGGCGGTGCCGGCATCGCCGCCCCGCAGATCGGCGTCGGCCTGCGGGTGTTCGCCTACGACTGCGGCGGTGCGTCCGGTCACCTGGTGAACCCCACCTTCGAGGTGGTCGGCGACGAGCAGGTTCTCCGCGAGGAGGGCTGCCTGTCGGTGCCCGGCGTGCGGGCCGAGTGCCTGCGGGCCAAGCGGGTGACCGCCAGCGGTTTCGACATGTACGGCGAGCCCGTGACCTTCGACGCGACCGACATTCTCGCCCGGTGCGTCCAACACGAGACCGACCACCTGGACGGGGTGATGTTCATGCAGCGGCTGGACCCGGCGGCGCGCAAGGCCGCGATGCGGCAGATCCGTGAGTCGCAGTGGTTCGGGCGCCAGACGGTCTCGACGCTCGGCGGTGATCGCTGACATGCGGATCGTCTTCGCAGGCACCCCCGATCCCGCGGTGCCGTCCCTCGCCAGGCTGCTCGCATCCGAGCGGCACGAGGTGGTCGCGGTGGTCACCCGCCCCGACGCCGTCGCCGGCCGAGGCCGCAAGGTCACCCGGTCGCCGATCGGTCAGCTGGCAGACGAGCACGGCATCGAGGTGCTCACCCCGGCGCGCGCGTCGGATCCCGACTTCCTGGCCCGGCTCACCGAGCTGGCGCCGGACTGCTGCCCCGTCGTCGCCTACGGGGCGCTGCTGCCGCGCCCGGTGCTGGACGTGCCCAAGTACGGCTGGGTGAACCTGCACTTCTCGCTGCTGCCCGCCTGGCGCGGTGCCGCGCCGGTACAGGCGGCCATCGCCGCGGGTGACGAGATGACCGGCGCGAGCGCGTTCCTGCTCGAGGAGGGCCTCGACACCGGGCCGGTGTTCGGCGTGATGACCGAGCGCATCCGTCCGGACGACACGGCCGGCGTGTTGCTCGGCCGGCTCGCCGACAGCGGCGCCCAGTTGCTCGAGTCGGTGCTCGACGGAATCGCGGACGGCGCGTTGACGCCGGTTCCGCAACCGGCAGAAGGCGTCTCGCACGCGTCCAAGATCACCGTCGAGGCCGCGCGGATCCGCTGGGACCAGCCGGCGCTCGCGGTGGACCGGTTGGTGCGTGCGGTGACGCCCGCGCCGGGCGCCTGGACCCAGGTCGGTGACCTGCGGCTGAAGGTCGGCCCGGTCGCCCCGGTCGAGGGGGCGCTCCTCGACCAGGCGCTGGAACCCGGACAGTTCCTCGTCCGTAAAGACGGCTGCTACGTGGGCACCGCGACCACCCCGGTCCGGCTCAGTCACGTTCAGCCGCAAGGTAAGAAGGCCATGGCGGCCGCCGATTGGGCGCGCGGAGCGCGCCTCGACCCCGAGGTGCGTGCACTGTGACCGAATCCCGTCGACCGGCCCGCGGACAGCGCGGCCAGGGCAAGCAGGGCGGTCCGAACAACCGGCCGCGCCAGGCCCGCCGCCCGGACCCGGCCGCGGCCGCCGGCGACCAGCCGCGGGTTGCCGCGCGGGACGTGCTGCGCGCGGTCCGCGAGCGCGACGCCTACGCCAACCTGGTGCTGCCCGGACTGCTCCGCGAGCGCAAGCTCGACGCCCGCGACGCCGCGCTCGCCACCGAACTGGCCTACGGCGCGTGCCGCGCCCGCGGGCTGCTCGACGCCGTCATCGCCGAAGGCGCCGGCCGCTCCGTCGACGAGATCGACGGACCGATCCTCGACGTGCTCCGTCTGGGCGCCTACCAGCTGCTGCGCACCCGCATCGCCCCGCACGCCGCCGTGGCCACCTCGGTGGACCTGGCGCGTGACGAATTCGGCGGCGGCCGAGCGGGATTCGTCAACGCCGTGCTGCGCCGGGTCGCGGAGCGGTCCGAGGACGAGTGGGTGGCCCGGCTGGCACCCTCCGCCACCGCCGACCCGGTCGGGCACCTCGCGTTCCGGTACGCGCACCCGACCTGGATCGCGCAGGCCTTCGCGGACGCCCTCGGACCCGACGCCGCCGAGCTCGAGGCTGTGCTGGCCGCCGACGACGCCCGGCCCGTCGTGCACCTGGTGGCGCGGCCCGGGGAGATCTCGGCCGAGGAGCTGGCGATGGCGACCGGCGGCGAGGTCGGCACCTACTCCCCGTACGCGGTGTACCTCGACGGCGGCGACCCCGGCCAGCTCGAGGCGGTCCGCGAGGGACTGGCCGGCGTGCAGGACGAGGGCAGCCAGCTGGTGGCCCGCGCACTGACCCTGGCCCCGATCTCCGGCACCGACGGCGGACGCTGGCTGGACCTGTGCGCCGGACCTGGCGGCAAGGCCGCGCTGCTCGGCGCGCTCGCGGACATCGAGGGCGCCCGGGTGGACGCGGTCGAGCCCGCCGAACACCGGGCCGACCTGGTGCGCAAGACCACCCGCGGCCTGCCGGTCGACGTGCACGTCGCGGACGGGCGCGAGTCCGGCCTGACCCCCGGCTACGACCGGGTGCTCGTGGACGCGCCCTGCACCGGGCTGGGCGCGCTGCGCCGCCGCCCGGAGGCGCGCTGGCGCCGGCAGCCCTCGGACGTGGCGGGTCTGGTGTCGCTGCAGCGCGAGCTGCTGGCCTCGGCCATCGAACTGGTCCGGCCCGGCGGCGTGGTGCTGTACTCCACCTGCTCGCCGCACCTGTCGGAGACGGTCGCCGTGGTCGCCGACGCGGTCCGGCGTTACGGCGTCACCCCGCTCGACACCCGGGAGCTGGTGCCCGGGGTGCCCGCGCTCGGCGACGGTCTCGGGGTGCAGCTGTGGCCGCACCGGCACGGCACCGACGCCATGTTCATGGCCGCGCTGCGTAAGCCGGAGTGACCAGCAAGCCGGAGTGACCAGTGAGCCCGAGTGACCGCCAGGCCCGGCCGGCACCCGGATCGCTGCGGGCCGTTCAGGCCTGAGCCGGCGCTACGTCCGTGGGGACGGATCGCCGGCTCAGTGCCGCCGCGGCAAGGAAGCACAAGGCGCCGAGGAAGGTGCCCAGGTTCGCCCAGAACAGGCTGACGAGGTCGTCGGTCGCGGGAAGCACGTACGCGCCGACCGCAGAGAAGGCGAAGAAGACCGAGCCGAGCATGTTGAGCCACGTGCCGTGCCACGTGCGAGCGCGCTTGTCCCACAGCGTGTTGCGATCCCTCGTGGCCACCACCGCGAGTCCGCTGGAAACCAGGAAGCAGATCGAGCCGAAGGCGTCGGGACGCCAGCCGTCCGACAGACGGGCCTCGGCGTTCACGGCCGTGATCAGGGCGTCCGTCGTGCTCACATTGAAGAACAGCGTGCCGCCGAACTGGATGGCGGCGGCCCACCAGTCCGCCCGGTCGGCCGGGTTCGTGGACCGTCGGGGCGGGCGCCGGCCGCTGAGGGCGAGCTGGATCAGGGCGGCGAGGGTGAAGAAGATGGCGCCGACGAAGAACGTGAGGTTGGTGAGCACGAGGCCGACCGCCTCGGCGTACGGCGGTACCGCCCCGACGGCGAAGAAGATCGATCCGATGGCGAAGCCCCACGCCTCGCGTCGGACGCGGACGATGCGCTCGGGCGTCACCGTTCGAGAGTAGCCGCGGAGGGGTCGGCGCGCGCGCTACCGCGTGAGGCGGCCACAGATTGACGATCCGCGCCCACCCCACTTCACCCGCGTCGTGGGACGGGTGGGCGCATGCCGAGTTCACGCACACGTGGGACGACGTGGTCGAGCTCGCCCGGGACCTGCCCATGTCGAGGAGAGCACCTGGTACCGGAACCCGGCACTGAAGGTCGCCGGCAAGGGCTTCGCGAGGTTGCGCAGCGAGGCCGAGGGCGGGCTGGTGGTGATGTGCACAGTTGACTGCACCAACTGAGGTTCTGTCCCTGAGTGTCTGGAGACGGTCGCGCTTGTTCGAGCCTCCTCACCCCCAGTTGATAGACAGGATGTCCAGCAATGGCTATTCTAGCCACTATCGGCGCATGTGACTCATTACACACTGTGGGTGTCGGCACCGTGACGATCTGTCGACGAATCGACATGCACCGAGAAGCAAGGGGTTCGACAAATGGGATCTTCCGACGCAGACCTGACTCAGATCCGCGGCATCATCTCGATCGCGGCGGGCCTGCTCAAGCGGGGTGGCTGCAGTGATCGGGATCGCGGCGCTGTCGTAGCCGGATGAGGCCCGCCCGCTTCCCTGCACACACCCGCCGGAAGAAGCGGGCGGGCACTGTGTTGACCGGGACGGCCGGTTCCGCACGCGGGAATCCCGCAGGGAACCAGATGCTTTCGACGCAAAGTTGAGCCGTCACACCTGCTCGGCTCGCCGTCGAGTACGGACGCCCAGACCTGAAGCACAGATCGACAAGAAGTGGGCCCCGGCTCGCCGCCGGGTCCGCCCGTCCAAGCCCCCGCAGTCCATCGAGAGTGTGGGCGCGGCTTGAGTTCCCATTTGCTGCAACCAGTCGGAGGCCTGGGAATTGTGTTCGACGGCATACCGCGACATCTCATGACCGAGAGGGACTTATGACCATGGAAGCAGCGCGTTCTGCATCCCAACTTCAACGAGGCCGACAGGGAAAGAACCTCTCACTCCTGACAGCGTCCACGGCCATGGACAACGCGGAAAGCAGCGTGACCACGGTCCTCTTTCCCCTCATGCGGGAAGCGATGGGACTGTCGTCCGCCGCGCTCGGCACGATCGTCGCGGTGTCCAAGGTGGTCGGCATGGTGTCGAGCATTCCCTGGGTGTTCCTCGCACGCCGCTACTCGCGCACGTCGGTTCTCGCGGCCTGCTCGGGATTCTGGGGCGTCTGGGTCATCGCGGCCGGATTCTCGAACAGCTTCATGCAGTTCGTCGTCCTCTACGGCATCGCGGCTGCCGGCTTTGCCGGCGCCGGCCCCATCGCCTTGGAGATCCTCGGCGACTTGTATGACGACAGTCGGCGCGGCCGAGCCACCGGCCTGCTGTACGGGGGCGTCGCGATCATCGCGGGCGTCAGCGCACCACTGTTCGGGCTGCTCTCACGCTTTCAGGACGGATGGCGCTACGGATACATCATCTCCGGCGGAATCTGTGTCGTGATCGGCGTACTCATCCTGGTCTTCCTCGACGATCCCGATCCCACCGAAGACGAACCACGCCCGACCCTCGACGCCATCGAGGTCAAGGCCCGTTCGCTTCGCGGAGGACTGCGTGAACTGCTCGCCATCCAAACGTTCCGCTACATCCTCGTCCAGCGACTGTTCTCCGGTCAGAACGTCATGATGAGCTTCGGTGTGGTGTTCCTCGTCGAGGACCGCGGCTTCTCCACCGCAACGGCATCGATCGTCGCATTGCCCTTCGCCCTCGGCTACCTCTCGGGAACCATCCTCGGAGGCCGGATCAACGACGCCGTACACAGACTGCGCCCGCTCACCGGCCGGATCGCGATGCTCCAGGCGAGCCAGTTCGCTTTCGCCGCAGCCGCTCTGCTCTGCACACAGATGGCCTGGAGCAGCATCTGGATCTACGCGGCGCTCTTCGGTGTCCTCGGCGTCTTCCAGGGCCAGGTCCCCGTGATCAACCGCCCGCTCGTCATGGCCGTCGTCCGCCCGGAGCTGCGGGCCTTGGCCTTCGCGACGTCCGTGTCCACCGTCGAATCCTTCGCGTACGCCGGGTACGCCCTGCTGGTCGGCGCGCTCGGCGATGCGATCGGCCTCCAGAGCTCGCTGATGATCGTGACGATTCTGCTCACCGTGGTCAACGGGATCGCCTCGGCCGCTCTCTACCGCCCCTACGTACGGGACAGCGCCGCACTCGGCGCGACCCTACACAGCGCAGTGCCTGCCTGACCCAGCCGGACCGGATCGACTGGCGGCGCTCCGACGGTCCGGCGCGGACCCGGCGATCTGCTCGATGCGGGCCATCCGTTCCGTCAACACGTCACGGCGGCGGTCGGTCCGGCGGTGCTTGTCAATCGTGTTGCGCGCAACCCCAAGCAGCCAGGGCAGTGCCACGTCGGGGACGTCGGGCAGTCGTCGCCACGCCGCGAGGAACGTCTCGGACACCACCTCCTGCGCGGTGTGGTGGTCCACATGTCGGCAGGCATATGCGAACACCCGGCCAGCGTAGGCATCCCACAGCGTCGTGAACCGCAGTCGATCCACTGGTGCCGGCGATCCCGGCTGTTTCTCTCCCATGCGAAGAAGTGTCCGGCCGGAAGCTGTTTCGGGGGTGGGCCGTGCGGGTTTGTCGGGACGGCCGGATCCGCGTCGTGGACCGTGGGAGGGAAGGCGATTGCTGCGCCGCGGGTCGAGCTGGTCCTATCTGCTGGGCTCGCCGTCGAATCCGGACGCCCAGTAGCGGCCCCGGAGGGAGAGGTCGAGCAGCATCTCGGTGACCTCTTCGGGGGACAGGGGTGGCGGATCGGATTCGAGCCACCACTGCAGGACCGCGACCTGTTCGCCGACCCACGCTCTGGCGAGCACGGTCGGAGCGATGCGCGGTGTCACCTCGAGTGCCTGTGCGCGGGCCGCGAACACTTCGGCGGCGGCAGCGCTGCGGTCGTCGACGAATCGGCGAAGCGATCGGCCGTCGCCTTCTCCCCGCAGGATCACGCGGTAGACGTCGCGTTCCTCGGCTGCGTGGCGAAACATCTCCAGGACCGGTTTTCCGGTGAAACCGACCGACGACGCGGGAACGAGCGGGCGGAGCCGTTCCTGGAGCTCGTCGATCAGGTCGGTGACGATCTGACTGAGCAGTGCGTCCTTGTCGGTGTAGTGGCTGTAGAAGGTCGCCCGGCCCAGATCTGCTCGCTCGGTGATGTCCTCGACGGTGACTCCGGCGTACCCACGCTCGAGCACCAGGGAGACCAGGGCGTCCCGCAGGAGTCGCCGGGTTCGGCGCACACGTCGGTCTTCGGCTGCCACGGCACGCCCCTTCTGTCAGATCGGTGAGATTGAGCATAGTCCACGCTCGACACATTGACTGGATTTGAACGACCTGATCAGTAACGGTCCGCCATTCGGCGGTCCACCCCGGCCGACTCGGGCTCCTGCGCGGGACAAAACCCCGGGGTCAATTTCTGGACAATTAGCGTGCTATTAGACACACTGTCTAGAAAGGTCGCCGTAGCGGAACCCGACGACCACGAACCGAGGTTGGGAATGAACACAGCGGCCACTGGAGATGACACACGGCCCGCGTCGCGCCAGAGTGCAGGAGCACCGGCTGTCGTCATTGATGCCGATCATGGTGCGGCAGATCCCGAAGTGACGCCGAGCTCGGACGCCACGGCGCTCATCGACTACCGCTTCAGCCTCGCCAACGAGCGCACGTTCCTGGCCTGGGTCCGGACGGCGTTGGGACTGCTGGCCGGCGGAGTGGCAGTGCAGACCCTCGCCCAGCAGTTCTCGACGTCCTCGGTTCGCCGGGCAACGGCCGCCGGGTGTGCCCTGTTGGCGGTGCTGATCTGCGCGCTCGCCTACCGACAGTGGACGCGCGTCGAAGCTGCCATGCAGCGGGGGCACGCGCTGCCCAAGGTGGTTCTGGTGCCGATCCTGGCGACGGGCGTCGCGGTGATCGCGGCGATGGCAGGGGCGGCGGTGCTCGCCTCGTGATCGCCTTGATGCCACCGGATCCCGGTCTCGCCGTCGAGCGCACCGCGCTGTCGTGGCGCCGCACGGCGATGTCGGCGATGACTGCCACCGCGGTCTTCGCGCATGCCGCGGCGAGCACCCGCGCCACGGTCACCGCGGCCGCCGCCCTGGCCGCCGTGGCCGCCCTCGTTGTCGTGACCGTGTACTGCAGCCGCCGCAACGCGGCCCTGCGATCGCGCCGCCGCGGCGACATCACGGTCGCCACCGCATTCGTCTCGGCCGTGGTGGCCGTGGTGGCAGTCGCCGCGGCCGTCATCGGTCTGACGTGGTGACAGAAAGGATTTCCCGATGAACACCAACGAACCATCGGCCGTCGGCTGTTGCGCCCCCGCTCGTGGGAGCCGATCCGCCGCCGAGCCCCGGCCGGTCGAAGATGCCGTCAGCGCCGGCGCCGTCGAGATGACGATGGTCCGGATCCCCGGCGGCGAGTTCTGGATGGGGACCGACGACCCCGACGGGTTCGCGGCCGACGGCGAGGGACCGGTGCGGTCGGTGCGGGTGAGCGAGTTCGAACTTGCCGCCCACGCCGTGACCTATGACCAGTTCGCGCAGTTCGTGGCGGCGACCGGGTACGTCAGCGACGCGGAGCGGTTCGGGTGGTCGTTCGTGTTCGCAGGGTTCCTACCCGCCGCCCTGCGCCGAGGCGCACGCCGGCCCGAGGCCACGCCCTGGTGGTGCGCCGTCGACGACGCGACATGGCGCACACCGGAAGGGCCGGGCAGCGTCATCGGCGACCGGGGGAACCATCCGGTGGTCCACGTGTCCTGGCACGACGCCGAAGCGTACTGCCACTGGGCGCAGATGCGGCTGCCCACCGAAACCGAATGGGAGTACGCCGCCCGCGGGGGGCTGGACCGCAAACGCTACCCGTGGGGCGACGAGCTCACCCCCGGTGGCGAGCACCACTGCAACATCTGGCAGGGCGCGTTTCCCATCCGCAACTCCGCCGCCGACGGCTACCGCGGCGCTGCACCAGTAGATGCCTTCCCCGCCAACGGTTTCGGCCTGCACAGCATGGTTGGAAACGTGTGGGAATGGTGCTCGGACTGGTGGAGCACCGACCACGACCCCACCCGCGTCGTCGATCCGCGCGGGCCGCGCGCGGGGACCGAGAAGGTGATTCGCGGCGGCTCCTACCTGTGCCACGACAGCTACTGCAACCGCTACCGGGTTGCCGCCCGAACCCGCAGCACCCCGGATTCCACCACGGGCAACACCGGATTCCGCTGCGCCCGCGACACCGGACAGACCCACCACCTCCCCAGAAGTGCCCGCTCGCCAGATCGCGACGCACCCCAACAGTCACGAGCAGTCACGAGCTACCGAAGAGAAGGAAGAAAGGGACCACTCATGTCCAACACCCCGAAGAACGTGCTGGTGATCATGTCCGACCAGCACAACCCGAAGATCCTCGGCGCCGCCGGAAACCCCCTGGTACGCACCCCCAACCTTGACGCGTTGGCCGCGGCCGGTACACGTTTCGACAACGCCTACTGCGCCAGTCCTATCTGCGTGCCCTCGCGGGCCTCCTTCGCCACTGGGTTGTACCCGCACCAGACGCGGCACTGGGACAACGCCATGGGTTACGACGGCGCCGTCGACGGTTGGGGACATGAGCTGCAGCACGCGGGCCGACGCGTGGAATCGATCGGCAAGCTGCACTACCGAAACGAAACTGACCCCACCGGCTTCGACTGCCAGCATCTGCCGATGCACCTCAAGGACGGCATCGGGCAGGTGTGGGGCTCGGTACGCGACCCGCTGCCGCGCCGCGACAATGCACCGCTGATGGTGACGATCTCCGGCGGAGCCGACAGCGACTACACCCGCTACGACGCCGCGGTCACCGACCGCACGTGCCGCTGGCTGCAGGAGGAAACCACCGACGAAAAGCCCTGGGTGCTCTACGCAGGGCTGCTGGCGCCGCACTTCCCCTACCTGGCGCCCCCGGAGTTCTTCGCCCTCTACGACCCCGCGGACATGCCGCATCCGACGATGCGACCCGAGGACGGCCACCAGCGGCATCCGTGGGTGGAAGCATTCGCCGGCGTGCTACCCGGTCTGGACGGCTCCAACACCGAGGAAGAACGCCGACGGGCGGCTGCCGCCTACTACGGCCTGGTCAGCTCCCTCGACCACAACATCGGCCGGATCCTCGACGCACTCGAGACCAGCGGACACGCCGAGGACACGCTCGTCGTCTACACCAGCGACCACGGCGACATGGTGGGAAGCCGCGGCCTGTGGGGCAAGTCGCTGCTCTACCAGGAGTCCGCCGGCATCCCGATGATCATGCGCGGACCCGGCGTTCCGGCGGGCAAGGTCTCGCACACCCCGACCAGCCTCGTCGACATGTACTCGACGATCCTCGACGCTGCTGAGGTGACGCCGGTCGGCGAGCCGCGCCCCGGACGGTCGCTGCTCGAGATCGCCCGCTCCGAGGACGATTCGGAGCGTGTGGTGTTCAGCGAGTACCACGCGATGGGCGCACCTAGCGGTGCCTTCATGATCCGCAAGGGCCGCCACGTACTGCACCACTACGTCGGGTACGCCCCCGAGCTGTTCGACATGACCGGGGACCCGGACCAGACCCGCGACCTGGCCGCCGATCCGCAGTACGCCGAGATCCTGGCCGATCTCGAACGCGAACTCGGGGCCATCCTCGACCCCGACGTCGTCGACAAGCAGGCCAAGGCCGATCAGGCCGCCCTCATCGCCAGCTTCGGTGGGCCCGAAGCCGCCGCCGCCATCGGCACCCCGGGTGAGACCCCGCCGCCGGCCCCGCCCGAACAGCCCTGACCCGACCTCGTGAAAGGCGTTACACCAGTGCCTGATCAACCAATTCCGGACGGCGGGGCCCACCCCCGCTGACATCGGACACGGCACACACCTCGGTGGCGGGGGAGTTGCACGCGAGGCTCGGCGCGTCCGGGGGAGCACGTCACCTCGTCGACGGCTCGGCGCCGATCTTCGGCTACATCGTCGGCAACCAAATCGCCGGCACCACCACAGGAATCGCCGCGGCCATCGGAATCGGCGCACTCGTGGCGGCGGTCTGAGTGACACGCGGGGACAAGCTTCGCGTGGTCGTCGCATCCCTGGCGCTGGTACTGGTGTACTCCGCGACGGCCGCCGCCACCGGTGACGCCCGGGGCTTCTTCCTCCCCACCCTGATGATCGACACGGTGCTCACGCTCGTGTTCGGGGGCTACCTGCTGACCTCGACCCCGGCGAGTCTGCCTGTCGCGCGAAACCTCCGAATGGAGCCGACCGAGATCGCCGACCCGGACGCCCGGCTGAGGCTGCATCGACGCCTCAGCACGGCGTGGGCGGTGTTCTTCGGTCCTGCACCTGGCGGTACTGGTGCCGTTGTACCTGGTCGGGAACATCGCGCTGCTCGGCGCGATCCTGGTGGACCTCGACCGCGTCGAGCGTCGGCAACTGCTCGAACTACTCACCGACGCGTGGCTGATCAAGGCCCCGGCCCGGCTCCGCCCGAGCCTCGGCGAGCGGCGCGGGCGCACCCACTAAACTTGGCGCCCGTGGCCCACCCGATGATCGCCCCGTCCATCCTGTCCGCCGACTTCGCCCGGCTCGCCGAGGAGGCCGCCGCCGTGGCGGGTTCCGACTGGCTGCACGTCGACGTGATGGATGCGCACTTCGTTCCGAACCTCACCCTGGGCCTGCCCGTGGTGCAGTCGCTGCTCAAGGCCACCGACATCCCGCTGGACTGCCACCTGATGATCGACAACCCCGGCCGCTGGGCCCCGCCCTACGCCGAGGCCGGTGCCCACAACGTCACCTTCCACGCGGAGGCCACCGACGACCCGATCGCGGTTGCCCGCGACATCCGTGCGGCCGGCGCCAAGGCCGGCCTGTCCGTCAAGCCGGGCACCCCGATCGAGCCGTACCTGGAGATCCTCAAGGAGTTCGACACGCTGCTCGTGATGAGCGTGGAGCCGGGCTTCGGCGGCCAGTCCTTCATGCCGGAGGTGCTGAGCAAGGCTCGCGCCGTCCGCCGCCTGGTGGACTCGGGCGAGCTGACCCTGGTGGTGGAGATCGACGGCGGCATCAACACCGACACCGTCGAGGCCGCCGCCGAGGCCGGTGTCGACTGCTTCGTCGCCGGTTCCGCGGTGTACGGCGCGGCGGACCCGGCCGCGGCGGTGCGGGCACTGCGCGCCCAGGCCGCCTCCGCGTCGCCGCACCTGACGCTCGTCCAGTAGCGTGCCGGCACCCCACGAGCCCACCGCGGCAGAGGCGGCGGCACTGCTCCTGGCGGTCGACGCGTCCGAGCGGGTGCGGGGCACCACGAGCCCCAACCCGCCGGTCGGCGCGGTGATCCTCGACGCCGACGGCGTCGTCGCCGGGGTCGGCGCGACCGCGCCGGCCGGTGGGCCGCACGCCGAGGTCGCGGCGCTGCGGGCCGCGGGGGAGCAGGCCCGCGGCGGCACCGCGGTGGTGACGCTCGAGCCGTGCAACCACCACGGCCGAACCGGGCCCTGCTCGGCGGCGCTGCTCGCGGCGGGCGTCACCCGGGTGCTGTTCGCCGTGGCGGACCCCAACCCGCAGGCCGCCGGGGGAGCCGACACACTGCGCGCGGCGGGCGTCGAGGTCATCGCCGGATTCGGCCACGACGCCGTCGAATCCGGACCGTTGCGGGCCTGGCTGCACCGTCAGCGCACCGGACGCGCCCACGTCACCTGGAAGTTCGCCGCCAGTCTCGACGGCCGCAGCGCCGCCGCCGACGGCACCAGCCAGTGGATCACCGGACCGCAGGCGCGGGCCCGGGTGCACGCGCAGCGCGCCAAGCTCGACGCCATCGTCGTCGGCACCGGAACGGTCCTGGCCGACGACCCGTGGCTGACCGCCCGCAACCCCGACGGCACCCTCGCCGCGCACCAGCCGCTGCGGGTGGTCGTCGGGCGGCGGCCGATCCCGGCCGGCGCGAAGGTCCTCGACGACGCCGCGCCCACCCTGGTGCTGCGGACCCGGGACCCGCGTGAGGTGCTGGACGCGCTGGCCGACCGGCCCGACGTCCTGCTCGAGGGCGGACCGCACCTGGCCGGGGCGTTCCTCGCCGCCGGGCTCGTCGACCGGGTCCTCGCGTTCCTCTCACCGGTACTGCTCGGTGCGGGCGCGAGCGCGGTGGAGGATGCTGGGGTCGGCACCATCGGGCAGGCCCTGCGGTTCCACCGGGAGTCGGTCGAGACCGTCGGCGACGACCTGCTGCTCAGCCTGACCCCGAATTTTCGGTCGTCATCAGTGTCATCAGAGTCATCAGCGAAGAACCACACGCAAGGAGCGGACTGAAGTGTTCACCGGGATCGTCGAAGAACTGGGTGAGGTCGTCGCGAAGGAGGACCTGGCCGACGCGGCGCGCTTCACCGTGCGCGGTGCGCTGGTGACCTCCGACGCCGGCCACGGCGACTCGATCGCGGTCAACGGCGTCTGCCTGACCGTGGTCGACATCCTGGACGGTGACTCGTTCACCGCCGACGTGATGGCCGAGACGCTGGACCGCTCCAGCCTCGGCGCGCTGTCCGTCGGCAGCAAGGTCAACCTCGAGCGCGCGGCCGCGCTGAACAGCCGGCTCGGCGGGCACCTGGTGCAGGGCCACGTCGACGCCACCGGCACCGTGGTCAACCGGGCGCCCTCCGAGAACTGGGAGGTGGTGCGCATCTCGCTGCCCGCCTCGATCTCCCGGTACGTGGTGGAGAAGGGCTCGATCACCGTCGACGGCGTGTCGCTGACCGTCTCCTCGCTCGGCGCCGACGCGGACGGCGAGTACTTCGAGATCTCGCTGATCCCCACCACCCTGGAGATGACCACGCTCGGCGCCGCGGTGGTCGGCACCCCGGTGAACCTCGAGGTGGACGTGATCGCCAAGTACGTCGAGCGGTTGCAGACCGCCGGCCGCTAGGCAGGTCGAATTACGGCCGCCACACCCGGGGGTCGTACTGTTGAGGTGCATCGACGGGTGCACACAGGGCTATTCATGACATTGATGGAGCGCAGGCACGTGACCAGGTTCGACAGTATCGAGCGCGCAGTAGCCGATATCGCCGCAGGCAAGGCCGTCGTCGTCGTCGACGACGAGGATCGCGAAAACGAGGGCGACCTCATCTTCGCCGCGGAGAAGGCGACGCCCGAGCTCGTGGCGTTCATGGTGCGGTACACCTCCGGCTATCTCTGTGTGCCGCTGGACGGGGACGACTGCGACCGGCTCGGCCTGCCGCCGATGGTCTCGAGCAACCAGGACAAGCACGGCACCGCCTACACGGTGACGGTCGACGCGAAGGAAGGCATCGGCACCGGCATCTCGGCGTCCGACCGCGCCGCGACCATGCGGCTGCTGGCGGACCCGTCGAGCGGCGCCCACGACTTCACCCGCCCCGGCCACGTGGTGCCGCTGCGCGCCAAGGAGGGCGGCGTGCTGCGCCGCCCCGGCCACACCGAGGCGGCCGTCGACCTGGCCCGGATGGCGGACCTGCGTCCGGCCGGCGTGATCTGCGAGATCGTCAGCCAGAAGGACGAGGGCCACATGGCCCAGACCGACGAGCTGCGGGTGTTCGCGGACGACCACAACCTGGCGATGATCTCGATCGCCGACCTGATCTCCTGGCGGCGCAAGCACGAGAAGCACGTGGTGCGGATCGCCGAGGCGCGGATCCCCACCGCCCACGGCGACTTCCGGGCCGTCGGCTACCAGAGCATCTACGACGAGGTCGAGCACGTCGCCCTGGTCCGCGGCGACCTGGCGGGACCGGACGGCGACGGCAGCGACGTGCTGGTGCGGGTGCACTCCGAGTGCCTGACCGGCGACGTCTTCGGCTCGCTGCGCTGCGACTGCGGCCCGCAGCTGGACGCCGCGCTCGACATGGTGGCCCAGGAGGGACGCGGCGTGGTGCTCTACATGCGCGGCCACGAGGGCCGCGGCATCGGCCTGATGCACAAGCTGCAGGCCTACCAGCTGCAGGACGCCGGCTCCGACACGGTGGACGCGAACCTCGAGCTGGGCCTGCCCGCCGACGCCCGCGACTACGGCATCGGCGCGCAGATCCTCGTCGACCTCGGCATCACCTCGATGCGGCTGCTGACCAACAACCCGGCCAAGCGGGTGGGCCTGGACGGCTACGGCCTGCAGATCACCGAGCGGGTGCCGATGCCGCTGCGCGCGAACGCCGAGAACCTCACCTACCTGCGCACCAAGCGGGACCGGATGGGCCACGACCTGGTCGGCCTGGACGACTTCGAGACCGGAGGAGCACGGTGAGCGGTGAAGGACTTCCGTCCCTGCAGCTGGGCGCGGCCAAGGACCTCAAGCTCGCCATCGTGGCCGGCTCGTGGCACACCGAGATCTCCGAGGCGCTGATCGCGGGCGCCAGGCGGGTGGCCAAGCAGGCACAGATCGAGGACGTCACGTTGATCCGGGTGGCCGGCGCCATCGAGCTGCCGGTGGTGGCGCAGGCCCTGGCCCGCACCCACGACGCGGTCGTCGCGCTCGGCGTCGTCATCCGCGGCGGCACCCCACACTTCGAGTACGTGTGCGACGCCGTCACCGCCGGGCTGACCCGCGTCTCGCTCGACGAGAGCACCCCGGTCGGGAACGGCGTGCTCACCACCGACAACGAGCAGCAGGCCCGGGACCGCTCGGGGCTGCCCGGATCGGTCGAGGACAAGGGCGGGCAGGCGTGCGCGGCCGCGATCGACACCGCGGTCACGCTCAAGCACCTGCGACAGCCGTGGACGGAGGATTCCTTCCGATGAGTGCCTGGGAGATGGAGGTCCGGTCCAGGAAGACCGCCCGTTTCGCGGTCGTCATCGCGGCGGTCTTCGTGCTGGTGTTCGTGGTGCTCGGGGTGCTGCTGCGCGGCTCGCAGACCGGCGTGTACTTCCGCTTCGTCGACCAGCTGTCGATGGCCGGGATCGGTGTGGCCCTGGCCGGTGGAACGCTGATCCTGACGCGGCCGCGGCTGCGGGTCAACGCGGAGGGCGTCGGGGTGCGCAACGCGATCTCCGAACGCTTCGTGGAGTGGGACCTGGTGCAGGGGCTCTCGTTCCCCGACGGCGCCGCGTGGGCCCGCATCGACCTGCCCGACGACGAGTACATCCCGGTGCTGGCGATCCAGGCGAACGACCGGGAGCACGCGGTCGACGCGGTCCGCCGGTTCCGGACCCTCGAGGCGAAATACGCGCCGGTGCAGACGAATCAGGTTTCTCCGGGAGCGTAGAGGGGCTCCGTCGGGGGCCTGGGCAGGGTCTTCCGCGAGCGTGGACAGCGTCCGCCGGGAGTGACGCCGTGGCCTGTCGGGGCGGACGACTAGCCTGGTGGGGTGTCAGATCCCGCCAGCTACCGCCCCGCCACGGGAACCATCCCGGTGGCGCCCGGCGTGTACAAATTCCGCGATCCGCACGGCCGGGTCGTCTACGTCGGCAAGGCGAAGAGCCTGCGGAGCCGGCTGAACTCGTACTTCGCGGACGTCGCCTCGCTGCACCCACGCACCCGGCAGATGGTCACCACCGCCGCCAGCGTCGAGTGGACGGTGGTTACCACCGAGGTCGAGGCGCTGCAGCTCGAGTACAACTGGATCAAGGAGTTCGATCCCCGCTTCAACGTCCGCTACCGGGACGACAAGACCTACCCGGTGCTCGCGGTCACGCTCAACGAGGAGTTTCCGCGGCTGTTCGTCTACCGCGGCCCGCGCCGCAAGGGCGTGCGCTACTTCGGCCCGTACTCGCACGCCTGGGCGATCCGCGAGACGCTGGACCTGCTGCTGCGGGTCTTCCCCGCGCGGACCTGCTCGACGGGGGTGTTCAAGCGGCACAACCAGATCGGCCGGCCGTGCCTGCTCGGCTACATCGACAAGTGCTCGGCGCCGTGCGTCGGGCGGGTCTCGGCGGTCGAGCACCGCGAGATCGTCGAGGACTTCTGCGACTTCCTCGCCGGCCGCACCGACAAGCTCGTCCGGGAGCTCGAACGCCGGATGCAGGAGGCCTCGGACGAGCTGGACTTCGAGTCCGCCGCCAGGCTCCGCGACAACCTCGGCGCGCTGCGCAAGGCGCTGGAGAAGCAGGCGGTGGTGCTCGGCGACGGCACCGACGCCGACGTGGTGGCGTTCGCGGCGGACGAGCTCGAGGCGGCCGTGCAGGTCTTCCACGTGCGCGGCGGCCGGGTCCGAGGTCAGCGCGGCTGGGTGGTGGAACGGACGGGGGACAGCGGCACCGAGGAACTCGTCGAGCAGTTCCTCACCCAGTTCTACGGCGAGCAGGCCGCCCTCACCGACGCCCCGGAGCTGCAGGCGGACAAGGCCACCGTGGTCCCGCGGGAGGTGCTGGTGCCGGTGTTGCCCGGCAACTCCGGGCAGCTGCAGGAGTGGCTGAGCGGGCTGCGCGGGTCCGCGGTCGCGCTGCGGGTGCCGCAGCGCGGCGACAAGAAGGCGCTCGCGGAGACCGTCGAGCGCAACGCGAAGGAGGCCCTGGGCCAGCACAAGCTGCGCCGGGCCGGCGACCTCACGTCGCGGTCGGCGGCGTTGCAGGGCATCCAGGACGCGCTGGACCTGGACCAGGCGCCGCTGCGCATCGAGTGCATCGACATCAGCCACGTCCAGGGCACCGACGTGGTGGCGTCGCTGGTGGTGTTCGAGGACGGCCTGCCGCGCAAGTCCGACTACCGGCACTACTCGATCCGGGAGGCCGCGGGGGACGGGCACTCGGACGACGTCGCGAGCATCGCGGAGGTCACCCGGCGGCGGTTCCTGCGGCACGGTCTCGACATCGGCCGGGCCGAGTCGGGTCCGGTGCCCGCGCCGGGGGACGAGACCGACAACGGCGGGGACACCGCGCCGGAGGCCGCGCTCGACCCGCAGACCGGCCGGCCCCGCCGGTTCGCCTACCCGCCGAACCTGTTCGTGGTCGACGGCGGCGCGCCGCAGGTCGCGGCGGCGGCAGCGGTGCTGGACGAGTTGGGCGTCACCGACGTCGCGGTCGTGGGGTTGGCCAAGCGACTCGAGGAGGTGTGGGTGCCGGGGGAGGAGGATCCGGTGATCCTGCCGCGCACCAGCGAGGCGCTGTACCTGCTGCAGCGGGTCCGGGACGAGGCGCACCGGTTCGCCATCACCTTCCACCGGAGCAAGCGCTCCCGCCGGATGACCGCGTCGGCGCTGGACTCGGTTCGCGGGCTCGGCGAGACCCGGCGCACCGCACTGGTCACCCACTTCGGCTCGGTGGCAAGGCTGAAACAGGCCACCGTGGACGAGATCACGGCGGTGCCGGGCATCGGGGTCACCACCGCCCGGGCCGTGCTGGCGGCGCTCGGCGCGGAGCCCGAACCGGACACCGGGACGAACCGGGCGACGGACTCGGAAGTACTGTCCAGGGTCGAAGCATCGGTCGTCAGCGGCCCGGTGGGGGATGATGGGCCGGGCGCGCATTCGGGAGCGGCGCTCGACACGTCGAGGGAGTGAGGGGGGCATCGAGTGGACATTCAGACCGACGACGTCGACCCGGGCATCGAGGTGGCGCTCGTCACCGGGCTCTCGGGCGCGGGCCGGAGCACAGCGGCCAAGGTGTTCGAGGACCTCGGCTGGTACGTGGCGGACAACCTGCCGCCCGAATTGCTCTCCAGGATGGTCGATCTGGGGCTCGAGCCGGCGTCGAGGATCCGGAAGCTGGCCGTCGTGATCGACGTGCGCAGCCGGCTGTTCACCGGTGACCTGGTCTCGGTGATCGGCGAGGTCGCGCCGAAGACCACACGGACCCGGGTGCTGTACCTCGACGCCGCGGACCCGGTGCTGGTGCGACGATTCGGGCAGGTTCGCCGCAGCCACCCGCTGCAGGCGGAGAGCATCGACGGCACGCTGATGGAGGGCATCGCGGCCGAGCGGTCCCAGCTCGAGCCGGTGAAGGCGGTCGCGGACCTGGTGATCGACACCTCGCAGCTGCTGGCCCAGGAGTTGCGGCAGAAGATCGAGGCCGCCTTCGGTGGCGGCGACGTCGACACCATCGCGGTGACGGTGCAGTCCTTCGGCTTCAAGTACGGCCTGCCGATGGATGCAGACCTGGTGTGCGACGTCCGGTTCCTGCCGAACCCGCACTGGGTCCCCGAACTTCGCGAGCACACCGGCCGAGACGCCGCGGTCCGGGACTTCGTCCTCGGCCAGGACAGCGCCGAGGACTACATCGAGACCTATCGGCACGTGGTGGAGTTGACAACCAACGGATACCGTCGGGAAGGCAAGCGGTACATGACGATTGCGGTGGGATGCACCGGTGGGAAGCACCGGAGCGTCGCAATGACCGAGGCACTGGCGGCGCGGCTCGGGCGGGACAGTTCTGTCACCGTCTCCGTGGTGCACCGGGACCTGGGGCGCGAATGACGGGCGAGGCGATCGTGTCGGGCCCCGTGGTCACCGCCCTCGGCGGCGGGCACGGGTTGTTCGCCACCCTGCGCGCCGCGCGCCGGCTCAGCACCGACGTGACCGCGGTGGTCACCGTCGCCGACGACGGCGGGTCCTCCGGCCGGCTGCGGTCGGAACTCGGGGTGATCCCGCCCGGCGACCTTCGGATGGCGCTGGCGGCCCTCGCCGCCGACGAACCCGACGTGCGAACCTGGACGGAGACGCTCCAGCACCGGTTCGGCGGCACCGGCGCGCTGGCCGGTCACTCGGTCGGCAACCTGATCCTCGCGGGCCTCACGGAGGTGCTGGGGGACACCGTTTCCGCGCTGGACGAGATGTCGCGAGTGCTGCGGATCCAGGGCCGGGTACTGCCGATGTCGCCGATCCCGCTCGCGATCGAGGCCGATGTCGGTGGACTCGAGTCGGACCCGCGGGTGAGCCGGTGCATCCGCGGCCAGGTCGCGGTGGCCACCACGCCGGGCAAGGTCCGACGGGTCCGGCTGCTGCCGTCCGACCCGCCGGCGTGCCCGGACGCCCTGGACGCCATCGAGCGGTCCGACCTGGTGCTGCTCGGGCCCGGATCCTGGTTCTCCAGCGTCATCCCGCACGTCCTGGTGCCGGAGCAGTTGCAGGCGTTGATCCAGTCCCGCGCCCGCAAGGCGTTGATCCTGAACCTGGCGGCCGAGCCCGGCGAGACCGCCGGCTTCTCCGCTGAGCGTCACCTGCACGTGCTCTCCCAGCATGCGCCGGAACTCACCGTCGACGACGTGATCGTCGACTCGAGTTCGGTGCCGGATGGCAGCGAACGCGAGCACCTGTGCCGCGCCGCCCGGCGCCTCGGCGCCGCGGTGACCTACGCGGACGTCGCCGAGCCCGGCACCGCCACCCATCACGCGGGCAAGCTCGCCACCGCGCTCGACGGCCTGCTGGCGGTCGGAGCCGGCGAGCGCTCTGCATTTCACTCAACCCCCGGAAGGGAGTCCACTTCGTGGCAATGACAGCGGAGGTCAAGGACGAGCTGAGCAGGCTCGCTGTGACCCAGGTCTCGGCCCGCAAGGCGGAGGTCTCGTCGCTGCTCCGATTCGCGGGCGGGCTGCACATCGTGGCCGGCCGGGTCGTCGTCGAGGCGGAGGTCGACCTGGGCAACACCGCGCGGCGGCTGCGCCGGGAGATCTTCGAGCTGTACGGCTACGGGGCAGACGTCCACGTGCTCGGCGCCGGCGGGCTCCGCAAGACCTCCCGGTACATCGTCCGGGTGGCAAAGGAGGGCGAGGCGCTGGCGCGCCAGACCGGGCTGCTGGACCTGCGCGGGCGTCCGGTGCGCGGACTGCCGGCCCAGGTGGTCGGCGGCAGCCTCGCCGACTCGGAGGCGGCCTGGCGCGGGGCCTTCCTGGCACACGGTTCCCTGACGGAGCCGGGCCGCTCCTCGTCGCTCGAGGTGAGCTGCCCCGGGCCGGAGGCGGCGCTGGCCCTGGTGGGCGCGGCTCGTCGACTCGGGGTGGCGGCGAAGGCCCGTGAGGTGCGGGGCGCGGACCGGGTGGTGGTGCGCGACGGCGAGGCCATCGGCGCGCTGCTGACCCTGATGGGCGCCCAGGACACGCGGTTGACCTGGGAGGAGCGCCGGATGCGCCGGGAGGTGCGGGCGACCGCGAACCGGCTGGCGAACTTCGACGACGCGAACCTGCGGCGCTCGGCGCGGGCCGCGGTGGCCGCGGCCGCCCGGGTGGAGCGGGCGCTGGACATCCTCGGTGAGGACGTGCCGGACCACCTCGCGGCCGCGGGCAGCCTGCGGGTCGAGCACCGGCAGGCGTCACTGGAGGAGCTCGGCCAGCTGGCCGACCCGCCGATGACGAAGGACGCGGTGGCGGGCCGGATCCGGCGGCTGCTGTCGATGGCGGACCGCAAGGCCCGCGAGACCGGCATCCCGGACACGGAGTCGGTGGTCACGTCCGACCTGCTGGACGAGGCGTAGCGCAGCGGCAGCCGAGCATCTGTACCGAGGCGTAGCGCAGCGGCAGCCGAGCATCTGCACCGAGGCGTAGCGCAGCGGCAGCCGAGCATCGGTACCGAGGCGTAGCGCAGCGGCAGCCGAGCATCGGTACCGCGGCGTAGCGCCGCGCCAACCAATGGGAGCAGATTCCTGTCTCCCACAGTCGGCGCACTAGTGTGTGGCATACATCTGATCGAGAACACGAGAAATTGGTCAAAGGAGCGAATTGTGACTGTCCGGGTAGGCGTTAACGGCTTCGGTCGTATCGGACGTAACTTCTTCAGGGCCGTCGATGCGCAGAAGGCGCTCGGCACCACTGACATCGAGATCGTGGCGGTCAACGACCTGACCGACAACGCGACTCTGGCTCACCTGCTCAAGTACGACTCGATCCTGGGTCGCTTGCCGTACGACGTCTCCCTGGACGGCGACGACACGATCGTCGTCGGCGAGCAGCGGATCAAGGCGCTCGCGCACCGTGGCCCCCTGAACGAACTGCCCTGGGGCGAGCTGGGCGTCGACGTGGTCGTCGAGTCCACCGGCATCTTCACCGACGCCGCGAAGGCCAAGGGCCACCTCGAGGCCGGCGCCAAGAAGGTCATCATCTCCGCGCCCGCCAAGGGTGAGGACCTGACCGTGGTCATGGGCGTCAACGACGACCAGTACGACGGCAGCCAGAACATCATCTCCAACGCCTCGTGCACCACCAACTGCCTCGGCCCGATCGCCAAGGTGCTCGACGACGAGTTCGGCATCGTCAAGGGTCTGATGACCACGATCCACGCCTACACCCAGGATCAGAACCTGCAGGATGCCCCGCACAGCGACCTGCGTCGCGCGCGCGCCGCGGCCCTGAACATCGTCCCGACCGGCACCGGTGCGGCCAAGGCCATCGGCCTGGTGCTCCCGCAGCTGCTCGGCAAGCTGGACGGCTACGCCCTGCGCGTGCCGATCCCGACCGGCTCGGTCACCGACCTCACCGCGAACCTGCGCAAGCCGGCCACCGCCGAAGAGATCAACGCCGCGATGAAGGCCGCCGCCGAGGGTCCCCTCAAGGGCATCCTCAAGTACACGGACGCGCCGATCGTCTCCTCGGACATCGTCACCGACCCGCACTCGTCGATCTTCGACTCGGGCCTGACCAAGGTGATCGACGACCAGGTCAAGATCGTCTCCTGGTACGACAACGAGTGGGGCTACTCCAACCGCCTGGCGGACCTCATCGGTCTCGTCGCGAAGTCCCTCTGATACACGTGGCTGTCAAGACGCTGAAGGACCTGCTGGACGCAGGCGTCGCGGGGCGCACCGTGCTGGTGCGCTCGGACCTGAACGTCCCGCTGGACAACGGCACGATCACCGACGCGGGCCGCATCGTCGCCTCCGCGCCGACCATCGGCGCGCTCGCCGAGGCCGGCGCGAAGGTCATCGTGATGGCGCACCTCGGTCGCCCGAAGGGCGAGCCGGACCCGGCGCTCTCGCTGGCACCGGTCGCCGCGAAGCTGGGCGAGGTGCTGGGCCGCAACGTCCAGCTCGCCGGTGACGTGGTCGGTCAGGACGCGCTCGCGCGTTCGGAGGGCCTCACCGACGGGGACGTCCTCCTGCTGGAGAACATCCGCTTCGACCCCCGTGAGACCAGCAAGGACGACGCGGAGCGGGCCTCGCTCGCGAAGGCGCTCGTCGAGCTGGTGGACGGGGACGGCGCGTTCGTCTCCGACGGCTTCGGTGTCGTGCACCGCAAGCAGGCGTCGGTGTACGACGTGGCAGCGCTGCTGCCGCACTACGCCGGCAACCTGGTCGCGGCCGAGGTCGAGGTGCTCGAGAAGCTGACCGCCGACTCGGAGCGTCCGTACGCGGTGGTCCTCGGTGGCTCGAAGGTCTCGGACAAGCTCGCGGTGATCGAGGCGCTCGCCCCCAAGGTGGACACCCTGGTCATCGGTGGCGGCATGTTCTACACCTTCCTGGCCGCGCAGGGCGTCAAGGTCGGCAACTCGCTGTGCGAGGAGTCGATGATCGGCACCTGCAAGGACCTGCTCGAGCGGTTCGCCGACGTGCTGCACATCCCGCTCGACGTGGTGATCGCCGACTCGTTCTCGCCGGATGCGGAGTCGAAGGTCGTCTCGGCCCTCGACATCCCGGACGGCTGGATGGGCCTGGACATCGGACCCGGCTCGACGGAGCGCTTCGCGGCGATCCTCTCGGGCGCGAAGACGGTGTTCTGGAACGGTCCGATGGGCGTGTTCGAGTTCGAGAAGTTCTCGGCCGGCACCAAGGGTGTCGCCGAGGCGATCGTCGAGGCCACCGGCAAGGGCGCGTTCAGCGTCGTCGGCGGCGGCGACTCGGCCGCGGCCGTGCGTCAGCTCGGCCTGCCCGAGGACGGCTTCTCGCACATCTCCACCGGTGGCGGTGCCTCCCTGGAGTACCTGGAGGGCAAGACCCTTCCCGGCATCGAAGCCCTGGAGGTCTGAGGGATGGCACGCAAGCCACTCATCGCCGGCAACTGGAAGATGAACCTCAACCACCTCGAGGCCATCGCCCTGGTGCAGAAGATCGCGTTCTCGCTGCCGGAGAAGTACTTCGAGAAGGTCGACGTGACGGTGATCCCGCCGTTCACCGACATCCGCAGCGTGCAGACGCTGGTCGAGGGCGACAAGCTCCTGCTCACCTACGGTGCACAGGACGTCTCCGCGCAGGATTCCGGCGCGTACACCGGTGAGATCAGCGGCTCGATGCTGGCCAAGCTCGGCTGCACCTTCGTGGTGGTCGGTCACTCGGAGCGTCGCACCCTGCACGGGGAGACGGACGAGACGGTCCTGGCCAAGACGAAGGCGGCGCTGAAGAACGGGCTCACCCCGATCGTCTGCATCGGCGAGGGCCTCGACATCCGCGAGGCGGGCGAGCACGTGGCCTACAACGTCGCGCAGCTGCGGGGTTCGCTCGCCGGCCTGTCCGCGGACGAGATCTCGAGGATCGTCGTCGCGTACGAGCCGGTGTGGGCCATCGGTACCGGTCGTGTCGCCTCGGCGGCGGACGCGCAGGAGGTGTGCAAGGCGGTCCGCGACGAGCTGGTCGCGCTCGCCTCGGCGGAGGTCGCCGCGGGTGTCCGAGTGCTCTACGGTGGCTCGGTCAACGCCAAGAACGTCGGCGAACTGGTCGCGCAGCCCGACATCGACGGTGGACTGGTCGGCGGTGCCTCGCTCAAGGCCGACGAGTTCGCGACGCTGTCGGCGATCGCGGCGGGCGGTCCGCTGCCGTGATCTGACGGTCGCAGAACGAACGCCGGTGGGCGCGTGGACCTTTCGAGGTCTGCGCGCCCACCGGCGTTTCACGTCTCGGGTCTGTGTGGCGGCTGGAACGTGCGGGAGTCCCCGGCGCGGTGCTCCGCTCGTACACGCGACGGGGGTAGACGCCCCGCCGCCGCCGGGTCAATGATGAGAGGTGCGGTTCCCCGATGCCGCGAGGGGCACAGCGGGCCGTCGACCGGAGGAGCGACGCCATGGCCACTTCCCGCAGAGGCAAGATCGCGGTCGACATTCGTGATTCGGTGCCGGACTGGTCACCGTACCTTCCGGCCCAGGCCCCCGAGGGCGCCCCGAATGTGCTGGTCATCGCGTGGGACGATGTCGGCTACGGCAGCATGGATGTCTTCGGCGGTCCCATCGAGACCCCCACCATGCGGCGCATCGCCGACGCGGGCGTGCGCTACTCGAACTTCCACACCACGGCGCTGTGTTCTCCCACCCGAGCCTCGCTCCTGACCGGCCGCAACGCCACATCGAACGGCATGGCCACGGTCGCCGAACTCAGCTCTGGGTTCCCCGGAATCTCGACCCACATCCCCTTCGAGAACGGATTCATCTCCGAGGTTCTGGCCGAACGCGGCTGGAACACCTACTGCGTCGGCAAATGGCACCTGACCCCGAGCGAGGAATGCAACATGTCGGCGGTCAAGAGCCGGTGGCCGCTCGGCCGCGGCTTCGAACGCTTCTACGGTTTCCTCGGCGGCGAGTCGAACAGCTGGTACCCCGACCTCGTCTACGACAACCACCCGATCGAGGCGCCCGGGACCCCCGAGGACGGCTATCACCTCTCGAAAGACCTGTCCGACAAGTCGATCGAGTTCATCCGCGATGCCAAGGCCGTCGACCCCGACAAACCGTTCTTCATGTACCTGGCCCCGCAGGCGGGGCATGCCCCGCACCACGTCCCCGCGGACTGGGCCGACAGATACAAGGGCAAGTTCGATCAGGGCTACGAGGCCATCCGCCCCGAGATCCTCGCCCGGCAGAAGGAACTGGGCCTGTTGCCGCAGGACACCGAGCTGTCGCCGATCAACCCCCACGGGGAGCCGACCGCCACCGGCCCGGACGGTCAGCTGTGGCCGGTACTCGACACCGTTCGGCCGTGGGGCTCGCTCACCGCCGATGAGCAGCGCCTGTTCATCCGCATGGCCGAGGTGTTCGCCGGGTTCATCTCCTACGCCGACGATCAGCTCGGCCGGGTGATCGACTTCCTCGACGAATCGGGCGAACTCGACAACACCCTGCTCATCGTGATCTCCGACAACGGCGCCAGCGGCGAGGGCGGCCCGAACGGTTCGTTCAACGAATGGCGATTCTTCAACGGTGTCGCCGACACCACCGAGGTGACACTGCCGCACCTCGACGAACTCGGCGGCCCCGCCTCGTACAACCACTACAACACCGGATGGGCATGGGCGTTCGACACTCCGTTCCCGTATTGGAAGCGGTGGGCCGGGTACGAGGGCGGCATCGCCGACATGTGCATGGTGTCCTGGCCGGCGAAGCTGCAGCCCCGCACCGAACCGCTACACCAGTACATTCACGCGGTCGACGTCGTCCCCACCGTCTACGAACTCCTCGGAATCGAACCGCCCGCGGTGCTGAAGGGCTACACGCAGAGCCCGATCGAGGGCGAGAGTTTCGCCGCGACGTTGACCGACCCCGCCGCTCCGGGAAAGGAGACCCAGTTCTACGCGATGCTCGGCCAGCGGTCGCTGTACCGCGAGGGATGGCTCGCGTGTTCGCTGCACCCGCCGATCTCCGGCTGGGGCAACTTCGGCCACGACGTCTGGGAGCTCTACCACCTCGACGAGGACCGGGCGCAACTCCACAACCTCGCCGACACCGAACCGCAACGCCTCGCCGAGATGAAGGAACTCTGGTTCTACTACGCCGGCATCTTCAACGGCCTCCCGCTGGACGACCGCAACGCCCTCGAACAGGTGCTCGCCGACCGCCCGCGCCCCGGCAAGAGCCGCGACCGCTACGTCTACTACCCGAACTGCGCGGACGTCCCCGAAAGCGCGGGGGCCTCGATCACCGGCCGTTCCTACACCGTCGCGGCGGGTGTCCATGTGGACACCCTCGACGCGGAGGGGGTGCTCTACGCGCACGGCGGCGTGGCAGGCGGACACAGCCTGTACGTCAAGGATCACCGACTCCGCTACACGTTCAACTGGCTCGGTACCCGTGTCGAAGACGTCGCGGCCGACCGCGACATCACCCCCGGCGACCACGTGTGTACCGCCGAATTCACGGTCAAGGGCCCGAACGAGGACCCGACCATGCCTGGATTCGCCGGCACCCTCGACCTCTACGTCGACGACCAGCAGGTGGCCAGCAGCGAGATCGTCACCCAGCCTGGAGTGTTCTGTCTCGTCGGCGACGGTATCTGTGTCGGACGCGACAGCGCCTCCCCGGTCAACGCCGACTACACGGCACCGTTCCCGTTCACCGGCGGCACCATCGACAAGGTTGTCGTCGACGTCTCCGGGCAACGATACGTCGACCACGAGGCGCAGGTCCGGGGCTGGTTCATGATCGACTAGCACCCGAGTTCGCAGGGCTTGCCCGACCGTCCGGATTGTCTGTGTACTGTCGGTTACACACAATCGTGGAGGTGGGTGCCGTGAAGTTCGAGGAGATTCCCGTGGTCAAGAAGGCCGGCGTGCAGATGTTGAAAGCACACCAGTGGATCTACGAGCGCACCGACGGCCGGATCGGTCACCGACTGCTGGGGGTGCCCTGCCTGCTGCTCGACACGGTCGGCGCGAAGACCGGGCAGCCGAGGGTCAACAGCCTCACCTACGTCCGGGACGGCCAGGACTACGTGGTGGTCGCGTCCAACGGCGGCGCGCCGCGGTCGCCGGGCTGGTTCTTCAATTTGCGGAAGCGGCCCGAGGCCCGGATTCGCGTCGGCATCAAGGGGATTGCCGTCACCGCGCGGATGCTCGGTCCGGGGGACGCCGACTACGCCCGGTTGTTCGCCGCCGCCGACGCGAACAACGGCGATCGGTACAGCGGCTACCAGCGGCACACCTCGCGGCCGATCCCGATCGTGGTGCTGTCGCCGCAGCAGTGACCTGTGGATGCATTTCCGTAATCGATACATTTCTGTATCCGATACGTTAATGTATCCATGTGAACGATGTCACGGGTCGCCCGGTGAGCGTGCGCCGCGCGCGTACGCGCGACCGCCTGCTCGACGCCGCTCTCGACGTGTTCGCGGAGGAGGGCTTCGGCCGCTCCACCGTCGAACAGGTCTGTGAGCGTGCGGGCTTCAGCCGCGGCGCCTTCTACTCCAACTTCGACTCCCTCGACCAGCTCTTCCTTGCCATGTGGGAGCGGCAGTCGAGCCGACTGCTCGGCGGTATCGCGGCCGCCATCGCGGAGGCGTCGCCGCCGCCCGGCCCCCGGGATCTCGAACGGTCCGCACGCCGGATTCTCGGGGTGATCCCCGTCGAGGACCGCTGGTACCGGGTGTCGGCGGAGTTCACCGCGCACGCGCTGCGGAACCCCTCGCTGCGCGCCGTGGTGGCCGCGCGGGAGTCGGCGATCCTGGCGGCCCTGATGCCGATCGTCGAGACGGAACTGGCCGCCGCCGGCCGCCGCGTCACCGACCCCGTCGCGCTCGGGCGCGCACTGGTTGCCGTCCACGACGGAACGTCCGTGCAGATCCTCCTGGAATCGGACGACGAACAGATTGTCAGCGCGCGCACACAACTGTTCGTGTGCGTGCTCCGTAGCTACAGCGAGAGTGTGTGAGGTGGACATGGCTGCAGATGCCGACGTCATCGTGGTGGGGGCCGGGCTCGCGGGCCTGGTGGCGACCTACGAACTGGTCCAGGCCGGCCGCAAGGTGCTGGTGGTCGACCAGGAGAACGCCGACAACCTTGGCGGACAGGCATTCTGGTCGCTGGGTGGACTGTTTCTCGTCGACAGCCCCGAGCAGCGCCGGATGGGGATCAAGGACTCCTACGAGCTGGCGCTGCAGGACTGGCTCGGCAGTGCCGGGTTCGACCGCGAGCGCGAGGACCACTGGGGCCGGCAGTGGGCGCAGGCCTATGTGCAGTTCGCGGCCGGCGAGAAGCGCTCCTACCTGCACGATCTCGGCCTCAAGGTGATGCCGAACGTCGGCTGGGCGGAGCGCGGCGCGGGGCTCGCCACCGGGCACGGCAACTCGGTGCCCCGCTTTCACATCACCTGGGGCACCGGACCGGAGGTGGTGCGGGTGTTCCGTGAGCCGGTGCTCGCGGCCGCCGCACGGGGTCTGGTCACGTTCAAGTACCGGCACCAGGTGGACGAGCTGATCGTCACCGGCGGCGCCGCGGTGGGTGTTCGGGGCACCGTCCTCGCGCCGTCCACCGAGCCGCGCGGGGTCAAGTCCAACCGCACCCCGGCGGGGGAGTTCGAGTTGCGCGCGCAGGCGGTGATCGTGACGTCCGGCGGCATCGGCGGCAACCAGGAACTGGTCAAGCAGAACTGGCCGGTGGAACGGCTCGGCCCGGTCCCGAAGCGGATGATCACCGGGGTGCCGGCCCACGTGGACGGCCGGATGCTCGGCATCACGGAGGAGGCGGGCGGCAACATCGTCAACCGGGACCGCATGTGGCACTACACCGAGGGCATCGTCAACTGGGACCCGATCTGGCCGAACCATGCCATCCGGATCATTCCCGGCCCGTCGTCGCTGTGGCTGGACGCGACCGGCAACCGTCTCCCGGTGCCGCTGTTCCCGGGCTTCGACACCCTCGCCACCCTCAAGCACATCGTCGGCACCGGGCACGACCACACCTGGTACATCCTGACCCAGTCGATCATCGAGAAGGAGTTCGCGCTCTCGGGTTCGGAGCAGAATCCCGACATGACCGGCAAGGACCTCAAGCTGCTGCTGGGCCGGGTGAAGAAGGGCGCGACCGGCCCGGTCGAGGCGTTCAAGCAGCACGGCGAGGACTTCGTGGTCCGCGACAACCTGCGCGACCTGGTCGACGGCATGAACGCGATCAACCCGGGTCCGCCGCTGGACTTCGAGCAGGTCGAGCGGGAGGTCGTGGCGCGCGACCGGGAGGTGGACAACGCCTACTCCAAGGACATGCAGCTGATGGCGATCAAGAACGCGCGCGCCTACACCCCGGACAAGGTCATCCGGGTGGCCAAGCCGCACAAGCTGCGGGACCCCGCGCACGGGCCGATGATCGCGGTGCGGCTGAACCTGCTGACCCGCAAGACCCTCGGCGGCCTGGAGACCAACCTGGACTCGCAGGTGATCCGGCCGGACGGCAGCACCTTCGACGGCCTGTACGCGGCCGGCGAGGTCGCCGGGTTCGGCGGCGGCGGGGTGCACGGGTACAACGCGCTCGAGGGCACCTTCCTCGGCGGCTGCATCTTCTCCGGCCGGGCCGCGGGCCGGGCGCTCGCCCGAGACCTGGGCTAGGCGCTGCGCACTCGTGCGCGTTTTCCGTCCCCGGGGGGCGTGAAGCGCGCACGAGTGGCGGAGCCGCCTGTCAGCCGACCAGCTTGGCCTTCAGCTTCGCGATGGTGTCGGCGCTCAGGCCCAGGCCGTCGGTCAGGTACTTGTCCATCGTGCCGTAGGTCGCGGTCATCTCGTCCAGGCCGGCCTGCAGGAAGCTCTCCTCGACGGTCACCAGCGGGATGAAGTTGACGTACTTGTCGCCGAATGCGGCCTTGAGCCCCGCGGTGTTCTTGGCGATCGAGTCCTTGGCGTACTCGTTGGTGAGCAGGTAGTCGTCCATGATCGTCTTCTGGTCGACGCCCGCCAGGGTGAGCAGGACGGCGGACGTCCAGCCGGTGCGGTCCTTGCCCGCGGTGCAGTGGAACACCTGGCCGCCGCCGGTGGTGTCGGCCAGGTCGGTGAACAGTTCCGCGAACTTTGCCTTCTCGACCGCGCCGCTGACGAAGGCCACGTTCATGTCCTGCATCATCTTGCGGGCGTCGTCGGGCGAGTTGATCCTGCCGAGCATCTCGTTGATGTTGCCGGACAGGATCGGGATGCGCTTGTACGTCACGCCGGCCGGGAGCACGTCCTTCTTGCTCGCGACCTCGTCGTCGGTGCGCAGGTCGTAGACGGTGGAGAGGTCGAGGGCGGTGAGGGTGGCCATGTCCGCCTCGTTCGGCACGATCGCGTTCGCCCGGTAGAAGACGCCCTTGTTCACGTGCGCGCCGTCGGCGGTGGCGTAGCCCGCGCCGGTCCCGGCGACGTCCCGGAAGTTGTCGATGCTCGCGAGCCGCGGTGCGTCGGGGGCCGGGGCCTCGGAGCTGCCGAGCGCGGCAGAGCCCGTGTCGAACAGCGAGGCCAGCGCCGGCGGCACGGCCGGCTCCGCCTGGGCCAACCCGGCCCCGCCCACCCCGGTGAGCAGCGCGGTACTGGCGACCATGAGCACGCCGGCGATCCTGGAACTGTGTCGTGACATTGAGTGGGCCTTCCGATGATGTGGCTAGTCCTGTCGGGACGGGAAGGTAGCCACCGGGGCAACGGACTGTCACGGGGAATGTCCGGTTTCTCCCGCTCAGCGAGCACAAATCGTGCTCGTCACGGCCAGTTGCCGATGTGTGCCTGATTGTGGGGCCGAGACTGTAGGCTGGGACAGCTTGTGGCCATATCCGTCATGCGAAGGGCAGAGTACAGCCGAAATGAAACTGTTCCTGGACATCCTGCTGGTGATCACCAGCCTGCTGCTCATCCTCCTGGTGCTGCTGCACCGCGGCAAGGGTGGTGGCCTGTCCAGCCTCTTCGGTGGTGGCGTGCAGTCCAGCCTCTCCGGTTCCAGCGTCGTCGAGAAGAACCTCGACCGGATGACGGTCTTCACGGCCGCCATCTGGCTCATCGCCATCCTCGGCATCGGCCTGGAGATCAAGTTCAGCTGAACGCAGTGACCCTCACCGGTGTCGGCGTCCGGCCCCGCTCACGCTGCACCGGCGGCGGCGGACGCCGATACTGAGGCGATGACCCGGCCGTCGTCGCAGGAAACGCCACCCGACCCGCCCCGCGAGGCGACGGAACCGCTCCGCGAGGACATTCGGCTGCTCGGCGGTCTGCTCGGCGACATCGTCCGGGAGCAGGCCGGCGAGGCGGTGTTCGACCTGGTCGAACGCGCCCGAGTCGGGTCGTTCCGCGTCCGTCGGTCGGAGATCGACCGGGCCGAGCTGGCCGCGTTGTTCGCGGACCTCGGCGTCGACACGGCGATCCCGGTGATCCGGGCGTTCAGTCACTTCGCGTTGCTCGCGAACCTGGCCGAGGACCTGCACCGGGAGCGACGCCGCGCGATCCACGTCCGGGCGGGCGAGCCGCCGCAGGACAGCAGCCTGGCCGCGACCTACCGCAAGCTCGACGCCGCGCACCTCGACTCGGCGGTGGTGGCGCGCGCACTCGACGGCGCGCTGGTGGCGCCGGTGATCACCGCGCACCCCACCGAGACCCGCCGGCGCACCGTCTTCGAGACGCAGAGCCGGATCACCGAGCTGATGCGACTGCGTGAACGCACCGAACTCGACGCCGCCGAGAGCGCCGCCGTCGAGCGTGCGCTGCGCCGCCAGATCCTCACGCTGTGGCAGACGGCACTGATCCGGTTGTCCCGGTTGCGGATTCAGGACGAGATCGAGGTGGGCCTGCGGTACTACGACGCCGCCCTGTTCGAGGCGGTGCCGCGGATCAACGCGGAACTGCGGGCCGCGTTGCGCTCGCGGTGGCCCGACGCGGACCTGCTGCCGGAGCCGATGCTGCGGACCGGGTCCTGGATCGGCGGGGACCGCGACGGCAACCCGTACGTGACCGCCGAGGTGGTGCGCCGGGCCACCCGCCGCGCGGCCGCCACCGCGCTCGGCCGCCACCTGCGCGAACTCGAGTCCCTGGAGCGGGAACTGTCGATGTCCGAGCGGCTGGTCACGGTGTCGTCGGAGCTGACCGACCTGGCGGGCGCGTCCGGCGACGAGTCGGCCTTCCGCTTCGACGAACCGTACCGACGGGCGGTGCGCGGGATCCGCGGCCGGACCAGCGCCACGGCGCGCCGAATCCTCGGCGGCGACGCCGCGTCGCTGCCGTCCCTGCTGCCCGAGCCGCGACTCGCCCCGTACATGGCACCCGCCGAACTGCTCGCCGACCTGGCCGTGGTGGACGCCTCCCTGCGCGGTCACGGCGACGCACTGCTCGCCGACGACCGGCTGGCCCTCCTGCGGGAGTCGTTGCAGGCGTTCGGCTTTCACCTCTCCGGCCTGGACATGCGGCAGAACTCGGAGGTCCACGAGAGGGTGGTGGCGGAGCTGCTGGCGTGGTCGGGCACGCACCCGGACTACCTGGGGTTGGCGGAACCGGACCGGGTGGCGCTGCTCTCCGGCGAACTGCGGAGCCGGCGCCCGCTGACGCGGCCCGACGCGGTGCTGGGGGAGTTGGCCGCCTCGGAGCTCGCGATCCTGGCGGCCGGCGCGCAGGCGGTCCGGGACATCGGACCGGGCGCGGTGCCGAACTACGTCATCAGCATGTGCACCTCGGTGAGCGACCTGCTGGAGGCGGCGGTCCTGCTCAAGGAGGTGGGCCTGGTGGTGCCGGGGGACGCGACCGCCGCGCCGTCCGCCGCGGTGGACATCGTGCCGCTGTTCGAGACGATCGAGGACCTGCGCGGCGGCGCCGCGACCCTGACGGCCGCGCTGGACGTGCCCGTCTACCGGGAACTGGTGAAGGCCCGCGGCTGGCGTCAGGAGGTGATGCTCGGCTACTCCGACTCCAACAAGGACGGCGGATACCTGGCCGCGAACTGGGCGCTGTACCGCGCCGAGCTGGACCTGGTCGAGGCGGCCAGGGCCGAGGGGCTGCGGCTGCGACTGTTCCACGGACGGGGCGGCACGGTCGGTCGCGGCGGCGGACCCAGCTACGAGGCGATCCTGGCGCAGCCGCCCGGCGCGGTGGCGGGCTCGCTGCGGATCACCGAGCAGGGCGAGGTGATCGCCGCCAAGTACGCCGAACCCCGTCTGGCACACCGGAACCTGGAGACGCTGCTGGCCGCCACCCTGGAATCGACGCTGCTCGACGTCGAGGGGCTGGGCGACGACGCCGAACCCGCGTACCGGCTGCTCGACGAGCTGGCGGAGCGGGCCCGGGTGGCCTACAGCGACCTGGTGCACGAGACGCCGGGGTTCGTCGAGTACTTCACGACGTCGACCCCGGTCGCGGAGATCGGCGCGCTCAACATCGGCAGCCGTCCGGCCTCGCGCAAGCCCACCGAGTCAATCGCGGACCTGCGGGCGATCCCGTGGGTGCTGTCCTGGAGTCAGTCCCGGGTGATGCTGCCCGGCTGGTACGGCACCGGTGCGGCGTTCGAGGACTGGGTGGACGGGGACCCGGAGCGGCTGGCCCGGCTCACCGACCTGTACCAACGGTGGCCGTTCTTCCGGACCGTGCTCTCGAACATGGCGATGGTGATGGCGAAGGCGGACATGGGTCTGGCCGCCCGTTACTCGGAACTGGTGCCGGACCCCGAACTGCGCGAGCGGGTGTTCGGCAAGATCACCACCGAGTACGCGCGGACGGTGGAGATGTGCATGGCCGTCACCGGCAGTGACGACCTGCTGGCCGACAACCCGGCGGTCAAACGGTCCGTGCACAACCGGTTCCCGTACCTCGAACCGCTCAACCACCTGCAGGTGGAGCTGCTGCGCCGGTACCGTGCCGGCGACGACAGCGACCAGGTGCGGCGCGGGATCCAGCTGACGATGAACGGGCTCGCGACCGCGCTGCGGAACAGCGGATGAGGGCAACAGCGGCTAGGCCAATGTATTGACTTATGTCGAAGAGGTGGCATGCTGGGGGCGTACCTAATTCGACATATGTCACATACATGGAGGCTGTCATGTCACGCGCCCAGCTCGCACTCAACGTCGACGACCTGGAGGCGGCAGTTGCGTTCTACTCGAAGCTGTTCGGGACCGAACCGGCGAAGCTGAAGCCGGGCTATGCAAACTTCGCGATCGCGGAACCGCCGCTGAAGCTGGTGTTGCTCGAGAACCCCGGCAAGGGCGGCACGATCAACCACCTCGGCGTCGAGGTCGAGTCGTCCACGAAGGTGCACGAGGAGATCGCACGTCTGACCGGCGAGGGTCTGTTCACCGACGAGGAGATCGGCACGACCTGTTGCTTCGCCACCCAGGACAAGGTGTGGGTGACCGGTCCGGCCGGGGAGAAGTGGGAGATCTACACGGTGCTCGCCGATTCGGAGACCTTCGGGTCGAGCCCGCAGCACCTCGATCTCCTGGCCGCCGAGGAGGGCGGTGTCTGCTGCGGCACGGCATCGGCAACCGATCCGGCGTCCGAGGAGTCGACCGCACCGGCCGGTCCGTCCTGCTGCTGACGTCGACCGTGGGCGAGTGACTGTCGGGCGCCCCACACCGTTGGCCCGGCCGGACGGCGTCGACGCCCCTTCCCGCCGGGTCCTCGAGCGCCCGGTCTCGGTAGCTGACGCTCAGACGAGCCGTACCGCCGGGCGGTGCGCGGGATGCGCGGCCGGACCGGCGCCCGCTGACCTGTCCGTCACGAAACTGTGACGAATGTCACGTTCTGTGCTCGGCCCAGTGGTGCGAATGGGGCGCAAGAGTCAGAACGTGGTCAATGAAACTGATGGGTTCTCGAAATTCGACCGATAGCTTCATCCGACAGTCGATGGTCGTGCCGGGCGGCGGAACTACGGCCGTTGAGCGCTGTACTAAAGCCGCCCTACCAGGATAGTCTCCGAGCCCGCCTGAGCATTTTGCTGACGGCGCGTTCATCGTTCACGGTACGGGGGTCGGAGTCCGGGAGTTGGCGTGTGTGCAGTCGTGTCAGGCCTTGGAGCAGTGAGCTCAAATGATCAGAAAGTGAGCTCGAATGACTAGGAGTGAGCCGAGGCTGGCCAACCGGCTGTTGAACATCGGTCTGCGATGGAAGGTGGCCGCGGTCCTCGCCGTGCCAGTGACCGCGGCCGTGGTGTTGGGCGGTCTCCGGGTGGAGAACGAAATCACCACCGCGGCGAATTTCAGTTCCGCTGCAGAACAGGTCGCCGAGATCCCGGCCATCGTCGAGGTCGGTACCGCACTCGGCACCGCCTCGGCGGCGGTGGGCACCGGGACGATGACGGCCCAGGACATCCAGGCGGTCAAGGACGGCGTGGCAGCCGCTCGCCCCGCGGTCGGGAACCCGGCGTTGAGCCCGGCGGTGAGCACAGATCTCGACCGGGCCCTGACGACGGTCGAACAACTGACGGAAGAGATCGAGTCGCGTACTACTTCTCCGGACCTTCCGCAGCGAACCACCGACGTCCGCGCGCAGCTGGCTGGGATCATCGACGAGATCCTGGAACCGATCGAAGATCCAGATGTCATTTCCGCTCACAGCCGATTGACCGGCTCCTGGTCCGCACAGCGGCGCCTCGCCGACCAGGTCACCGGTGCTCTCACGCTTCTCAAGGACCCGAACGCCCCGCTCACCAACCTGGTGACCGCGGCGGGCGCCGAACTGGCGATGATCGACTTTCTGGCCGGCCAGTTCCCGACGGTGGACAGCCAGATCGACCTGCTCCGCGATGGCGTCACCTACCGCGTCGGCGCGATCGAAAAAGCCGCGGGTGGCCCGTTGCCGATGCTCGAACTTCGTCAGTCCCTCATCGAGAGTCGCGACATCTACGGTGCGCTGATCGACGAGTCCTCGAGGGACATCGTGAGTACCGTTGACCAGCGTGCCGAGACGGCACGGGCCGCGGCGCTACGCGACGGCCTCCTCGTGCTCACGACACTGTTGGCCACGGTGGTCCTCGGGCTGCTGGTGGCACAGTCGTTGGTCAATCCGATCCGACGGCTGCAGCAGAGCGCGCTGCAGGTCGCCAACCACGACCTGCCCGACGCCATCGAGCGGATCAAGGTCGGCGACAGCTCCGCGGTCACCGACTTCGAGCCGATCCCGGTGCACACCACCGAGGAGATCGGCACGCTCGCCCGCGCCGTCGACGACATGCACGGTCAGGCGCTCAAGCTCGCCGGCGAGCAGGCGCAGTTGCGGCTGCAGATCGGTGACATGTTCGAGACGCTCGCCCGGCGCAGCAAGTTGCTGGTCGACCAGCAGCTCGGTCTGATCGAGAACCTCGAGTTCGAGGAGAAGGATCCCACGCGGCTCGAGAGCCTGTTCCGGCTCGACCACCTCGCGGCCCGTATGCGTCGAAACGGCGACAACCTGCTGATCCTCTCGGGTACCCGTACCCGCCGCGGCCACTCCGAGCCCGTCCAGGTCGGTGACGTGCTGCGCGCCGCGATGTCCGAGGTGGAGGACTACCAGCGGGTGGAGGTCGGCTCCCCGCCGCAGGGCGCGATCGCGGGTCCCGTCGCCACGGACATCGTGCACCTGCTGGCGGAACTCCTGGACAACTCGCTGCGCGCGTCACCGCCCGAGTCCAAGGTGACGTTCAACTTCGACCGCGCCGTCGACGGCGGCCTGTTGCTCGAGATCTCCGACATGGGCATCGGCATCCCGCCGGCCGAGATGGTCGCGATCAACCAGCGGCTGACCGTGGGCGGCGAGGTCAGTGCCGAGACGGCCCGCCACATGGGCCTGTTCGTCGTCAGCGAGCTCGCCACGCAGCACGGACTGACCGTCCGGATGCGCCCGACCTTCGACACCGTCCGGAACCAGGGCGTCACCACCAGCGTGCACATTCCGCGCACAGTGATGGTCTCGCCGTTGGCACTGGCCATGACCGGCCCGCAGTCTGCGCTGGAGAGTCACGACGACGCGACGGCCGCTCAGCAGTGGGCTCCCGCGCCGATGCGGCAGATGCCCGAGCCCATTGCCCCGGTCTCCGTCACCGTGGGTCCGGGTCCGATCACCCTGTCGCAGGATGGCGCGGCCCCGGCGCCCGAGCAGCCACAGCCTGTCGCGGGATCGTCGTTGCCGCAACGTAGTCCGGGCGCTGCGGCGGGGTTCACGGAGCGACCCACTCCGGCCCCGATCGCCTCGCTTCCGCGGCGCACCCCCGGCGCCACTCCCGGGTTGCCGCAGCGAACCGACACGGTCGCGCCGACGCCCGTGCCGACTCCCGTGCCGACTCCCGTGCCGACCCCGGCGCCGGAACCGGTCGTCGCGCCGGCGGTCGCGGCCGGACCGCCCACCGACGAACCGGGTGTGTCGAGGCGGCACCGCTACCGCCTGAACTCGGAGAAGACGGCGTCGTTCTTCGCGGCCCGACCGCGGACGGAGGAGCCGGCGGGGCTGCTCTCGGCCGAGACGACACCGATCTTCATGGGGATGGTCTCGGACTGGCTGACCGACCCCACCGATGCCGAGGTGAGCCCGGCCTGGAAGTCCGCCGCGGACGTAGGCTGGGACGCCGCCAACCGGGCCACCGGGCCACGCGACGAGTCGCGTACCGCTTCGGGGCTGCCACAACGTCAGCCCGGCCAGCGACTGGTTCCCGGCGGCGTCGAGGGGACTGACCAGACCAACACGCCGCCGAGGCTGCGCGACCCGGATGCGATCCGCGAGAAGCTCAGCAGGCACCAGCGGGGCATCCGCGAGGGCCGCGCCGCCGGCCAGTCCGAACGCAACAGCATCTAAGGAGACAATGAACATGGATCAGGGATCCGAGCTCAACCTGGATCAGGGATCCGCGGGTCGCAGCTCACTCGACTGGCTGGTCTCGAACTTCGCCCGCGACGTACCGGGCGTCACCCACGCGGTGCTGGTGTCCGCGGACGGGCTGCTGATGGCGGCCAGTGCCCACCTGCCGGTGGACCGGGCCGAGCAGCTGGCGGCGGTGACCTCCGGGCTCGCGAGCCTGTCGGCGGGCGTCTCCCAGCTGTTCGAGGGCGGCGGAGTGCTCCAGTCGGTGGTCGAGATGCAGCGTGGCTACCTGCTGCTGATGAGCGTCGGCGACGGCTCGCACCTGGCGACGCTCACCTCGGCGGGCTGCGACATCGGGCAGGTCGGCTACGCGATGGCACTACTGGTCGACCGTGTCGGTACCACCGTGCAGGCGGCGCCCCGAGCCGCCGCCGGTACCTGAGTACGACGTGGCCATGGACGACAGGAACTTCGAACAAGCAGGCACCGGACCGAGCCTGGTCCGGCCGTACTCGCTGACGTCCGGGCGTACCCTGCCGGCGGTCGAGTTGGCGCTCGAGGCGCTGATCCAGGCCCTGCCGGACACCGCGAACCGAAACTGGGAACTCGGGGACGTGGACGCGACGATCGTGGCACTGTGCGCACAGTCGCCGTCCGTCGACAGCGAACGTCGTGAACTCATTGAAAGGGTCCTCGGTGGACTTCGGAAAATCTAGCGGACAACCCGGCCGCGTGACGTCGACCAAGATCGTCGTGGCCGGSGGGTTCGGCGTCGGCAAGACCACGCTGGTCGGTGCGGTGTCCGAGATCGTGCCGCTGCGGACCGARGCGTTGGTCACCGACGCTTCSGTSGGYGTCGACAACCTCAGTGCGACCCCGCAGAAGTCGACCACCACGGTGGCGATGGACTTCGGCCGGATCAGCCTCGCGGACGACCTGGTGCTGTACCTGTTCGGGACGCCGGGCCAGCACCGGTTCTGGTTCATGTGGGACGACCTGATCCGCGGCGCCATCGGGGCGATCGTGCTGATCGACACCCGGCGCCTCGACGAGTCCTTCGC
>NZ_JBFUHZ010000035.1:0-35510 GCF_056402135.1 Rhodococcus sp. P4_C10
TTCTCCCGAGATACGTGGTGCGGGCATTACGGTGAGACACGAGAACCTCCGGTGGGAAGTGGGCCTTCGACAAGCCACACCTCAACCGGAGGTTCTCTTCACATCAAGCCGACACGCCTGTTACCAACGTCCTGGCCGGGTACAGCTAGCTGCTGCCGAACAGGTTGCCCAGGGAACCCGATGCGCCGTTGCCGGCAGAGTCGTTGTCCCTAACGACGATCCGGGCCTCGAAGTACGTTTCCCCCACCGCACTGATCGCGATCAGTACAGGCGAGTACGTTCCCGCCGCGGTTGGAGTCCCGGACAGGACTCCCGACTTGGAGAGCGTCAGGCCGGGCGGTGTACTGGTCGTTGTGATGTCGGGTCGAGGATCGCCCACGACATCGAATTGGTACGTGTAGAACTTGCCGACCGTGGCTTCCCCTGGGTTTCCCGAGACGCGGGGAAGGTTGTGTGGGTCGACCTGCACGATGAATGTGCCGGACGCCGAGCTGCCATTCGACGTCCGAACGGTGCAGCGCACGACGGTGTTCCCGACCGGAAAGCTGCTCCCGGAAGGGCGGTCGCACGTCTCGAATGTCGTCCCCGTCATGTCGGGCGGTGTCGGCCAGGTGACGACTGCCTTGCCGGTGGCGGCGTCAGCGATCGCGCGCTGGTAGGAGGGGATGAGCACGGTGTCGTCGAGCAACGCGCCCTGGATATCGGCGCGCGTGAAGTCAGCGCCGGTGAGCGTGGTGTTGCCTAGTCGTGCGTATCGCAGGCTCGTATCTGTCAGGTTCGCGTTGGTGAGGTTGGCGGCGAGTGCGTTGGCCGCGTTCATCCTCGATCCCGTGAGATCGGCGTCGGTGAGGTTGGCCGACGACAGGTCCGCGCTGCCCAGTTCGGCGCCGGTGAGGTCCGCGCCAGTCAGGTTCGCATCTTGGAGCTTCGTGAAGTAGAGGCGTGCGCCCGGCAGCTTGGCGTAGGCGAGGTTGATGCGATCCAGATTGGACTTCTCCAGGTTCACCCCGGGGCAGTTCGTGAAGTTCGCGGGCGTGGGGTTGTCCACGATCGTGCAGCCACCGATGACCGTGTCCGCGTTCGCGGCGGGTGCACCCACCACCAGCGGGGTGGCGATCAATCCCACCGCGATCGCAGCGGCTCGACCCCACCGGCGCGAACCGTGATGCTGGTGGGCGGCCGCACGCGGCGCGGGCATCGAAACTCTCATCAAAGCATCCTCAAGTCATAAGCAGATTCGTCCGGTGTGTCCGGATCCGAACGATCACTGTATTGGGCACCAGCGACAGCCCCGCAAACGTCATTCAAACGACTGACGCCACATCCACTGGGCGAACCGCGATCGCGCCGGCCGTCGTAGCCGCCACACCAGGAGGGCAGACGGAGAGACCTGCGCCTGGAGAAGCCGCCCGCGATCATCGGGGCCATGTCCAACCCTGTCCTGGTCATCGACGTCGGCGCATGCACCCTGACCGCGGCCGTCCGCGACGTCAGCGGCCGCATCACCCCGGTCGTGGTCGGCGGCACCATCACCCCGCCGGCGCGGCTGGTCGTCGAGTCGGGGCAACCCCGGCCGGCCCGGGACAGCGACCCTGTCACGCTCGCCCAGCTCGGGCCGCTGCTCGAGCGCCTCGATGTCCCGTCGTTGGTCATCGACGGCGTGTCCTGGTCGATTGAATCGCTGACCGCGCTACTGCTCGAGCCGGTCGTCGAGGCGGCGACCAGCCAGCTCGGCGTCACCCCGGAGATCGTGATGGTGGTCCCGTTCTCGTGGGACCTCCCGGCCCGGAGGCGCTTCCAGGTGCTGGTGCACGCCGCGCTGGCTCGCACCGTCACCCTCGTGCCGTCCGACAAGGCCCTCGCGTACGCGCTGCCGAAGCTGCCGGTCGGTGCCAGCGTCGTCACCATCGACTGCGGGGCCACGGACCTGACCGCCGTCGCGGTGGTGGGCGGCGAGCGCGGCCCCCGCATCGTCGGGAGCAGCCACTCCGGCGGCGGCGGAGACATGTTCGACAGGTTCCTGCTGGCCGACGCACTGACCGCGGCCGGCCATGCCGAAGTCGCGACCGACGCCCGCTGGGGATTCACCGGCGGCCCCCGGGTCCGCGCCGCACGCGAATCGCTCGCAGACCTCGCCACCGCCGACGTCGAGCTGCCCCACCCCGTCGGTCGCATCACGCTGTCCGACACCAAGGTCGACGAGACCGGCGAGGTGTTCTTCACCCACCAGTTCTCGGAACTGTTCGCGCACCTCGGCGCCGCCGGCGAGCAGGTCGGCCGCCGAATGCTGCTGTGCGGCGGTTTGGTCTACGACCCGGCCGTCTCGGAGGCCGCGCGCCGCCATGGCGCGGTCCAGGTCATGCCCCATCCCCAGCACGTGCTGTGCCGGGGCGCGCTGGCCTTCGACGCGGCCGCCGTCGACAGCACCGACGATCCCGGACCGCGGCCGGTCACCGAGCTGGGCGACGACATCGACGACCCGGAGCCACCCGGAGGGATCTCCCCGCGCACCTGGGCCGTGTTCGGGGGGGGCTCGGCGCCGTCGTCGTCGCAGTCACCGTCGGGGGAGGGCTCGCGTTGTCGTCGGCGATGACCGGGGCCCCCGACCTGCGCGACGGCGAGCTCCTGCAAGTCGCGTTGTCGGTGCTGCCGGCCGACCAGTCGATCACCGGTGTGACCCTGCGGTCGTGGACCGACGGAGCGGACACGGCCGACGCGACGGTCCGCAGCCTGTCCGGCAACGACATTCGGACGTTGGCGTGCGGAGGTGCCAAGCCGGCCGCCGGCGCCGAAGCCGGGGGACTGCGCTGGGAGTCCTCCCGCGTGTTCGTCTCCGACGACACCGCGACCGGCGCCGGCAGTGCGCGGTCGACGTCGTGGGAGGCATTCGACTCGTCCGCGACGACGAACGTGGTGGTCACCGCGGCGATCACCGGCCGTGACCAGCGCGACCAGCGCGACCAGGTGTGGCAGGACATCAACGCCAGCAACCAGCGCTGCCCGTCGACCAAGGACGACCTGGTGCGGACCATCGTTGCCGTCCCGCCGACCGGGCCCGACCCGGGCCCACCGAACTACGCGCAGGATCTGACCACCACCACCCGTCCGCCGACCGCGGCGACGTCGAGCGCGGCACCGAGGACGAGCCGGGCGCCGCAGGGAGGGATCACCATGGGTACCCAGAGGCAGGCATGGCGCGGACTCACCCCCGCGAGCATCGCCGGCTCCGGCCAGGACATGCACGTCACCTGCGTGCTCGACATCGACGGCGTGGTGTTGAAGCGATCGTGCGCGACCGCACCGGATTCCGGAACCGCGGACGCGCTCGCGCAGCAGGCCGCGGCCGCGTTCATCCCGGGGCCGGAGAGCGCACGATGACGCGGCCCGACCACTCCAGGGCGATGACCGCGGCCACCAGGTCGACGTGCAGGTCGTCCAGCTCGCGCCGCCGGTGCTGATCCGCCGGGCGATCGCCCACTACAACGGGCGTCTGGCGCCGGGGAAGCGGCCCGCCGAGATCACCTCCAACGAGGCGTTCCTCAAGCGGCTGTGCGTGAACTGGCTGCGGCACACGGGATCGAACTACGACGCCCAGTTGAGGAAGTCGCTGTCCGTCGTGGCGGCAGGGTCGAAGGCGACGATGTCGTAGCTCATGCACGGAAGCGCTACCGGCCGCGCGGTTCTCGCCGGCCTGCGACCGCGGCAGCGAGAGGTGCGGCCGTCGCCGCCGAGCAGCACCCGTTCCTATGGGACGCCGGAACCAGCCCGCGCCGGTGACAGGTCGGGGGGCTGGCGGGTGGCGAACAGGGTGCGGTTACCTTGGCCGCCACCAAGACAACGCCACCCGCCTCGCCCCGGCCCCACACCGTTGCCGCTGCCGTCGTCGGTGGCGCGGCCCTGACTGGGCACTGATCGGCTGGACCTTCATGCGAATCGCCTACCGCCTCGACCGGTTCGCCGCCAACGACGGTGCCGGCAACCCGGTGTTGGGGCTGGCGTTCACCGACGCCGGGTTCCCCTTCACTGTCGTCGTCGCGGTCGTGGCGGCGTTCACGACCTCTCGACACACTGCCAGCCCACACCGACCAGGTCGCGGTCAAGTACGCCTCCAGTATCGTCGAAACCGGGCCCACCGCAGCGGTGTTCACCGACCCGTGGCATCCGTACACCCGCGATCTGCTCGCCGCGTTGCCCGCCGGCGGCCTGCACCCGATCCCCGGAACCCCTCCCACGCTGACCGATCTGCCCGGCGACTGCGTCTACCACCAGCGCCGACCCGCCCCAGGATTCTCCGGCGGACCCACCCACCTCGCGCACCACGGTGACCGCACCGTCCGGCGCCTGATCGGAGGGACCTGCCGCCGATCGAGTTCGCGAGCAGCGCCCGTTCCGGGGGCCGACTATCCCGCGCGTTCCTCCCCGGTGAACACCACGGCCGGGTCCCCGATCAGCCCCGCGTGCCGCGCCCGCTCGTAGTCCTGCAGGTCCTCGATCGCGACGCGGGCGAAGACCTGCTGCTCGGTCGAGGCCATCTGCGCGCGCCCGCGGCCGAGGAAGGTCACCGTCCACGACAGCATGGTGGAGAACTTGCTGCGGAACCCGACGAGGTACATCAGGTGGATGGCGAGCCAGGCGACCCAGCCGATGAAGCCGGTGATCTCGAGCTTCCCGACCTTGGCGACCGCGCTGAACCGCGAGATCGTCGCCATCGAGCCCTTGTCGAAGTACTTGAACGGCTGCCGGGCCGACCGGTCGTCGCCGGCGAGGTTCGCCTTGATCTGCTTGGCCGCGTACTTGCCGCCCTGCATGGCGACCTGCGCGAGACCGGGCAGGTTGTCCAGGGCCATCATGTCGCCGATGACGAACACCTCGGGGTGGCCCGGCAGGGTCAGGTCCGGCAGCACGTGCACCCGTCCGGCCCGGTCCACCTCGGCGCCGGACTGCTCGCCCAGCTGCTTGCCCAGCGGGCTGGCCTGCACGCCGGCCGACCACACCTTGCACTGCGACTCGATGCGCCGCTCCGAGCCGTCCTTGTCCTTGACCACCAGGCCGTCCGCGTCGACGCCGGTCACCATGGCGTTCGGCTGGATCTCGACGCCCATCTTCTCGAGCCGTGCGGCGGCGTTCGCGCTGAGCTTGCCGCCGTAGACAGGCAGCACCACCGGTGCGCCGTCGAGCAGGATCACCCGGGCGCTGCCGGGGTCGATGCTGCGGAAGGCGCCCTTGAGGGTGCGGTGTGCGAGCTCGGCGATCTGGCCGGCGAGCTCCACCCCGGTGGGGCCCGCGCCCACGACGACGAAGGTGAGCAGCCGGGCCCGTTCCTCCGGATCATTGGACAGCTCGGCCTGCTCGAACGCGCCGAGGATGCGGCCGCGCAGCTCGAGGGCGTCGTCGATGGTCTTCATGCCGGGCGCGAACTTCGCGAAGTGGTCGTTGCCGAAGTAGGACTGCCCGGCGCCCGCCGCGACGATCAGGCTGTCGTACTCGGTGACGGTGGTGCGGTCGAGCAGCCGCGAGGTGACCTTCTTGGAGTCGAGGTCGATCGACTCGACGTCGCCGAGCAGGACCTGCGCGTTGCGCTGCTTGCGCAACACCAGGCGGGTGGCCGGGGCGATGTCGCCGACCGAGAGGATGCCGGTCGCCACCTGGTAGAGCAGCGGCTGGAAGAGGTGGTGGGTGGTGCGCGCGACGACGGTGACGTCGACGTCGGCTCGTTTGAGTGCCTGGGCGCCGAACAGCCCGCCGAACCCGGACCCGATGATCACGACGCGATGGCGGTGCGAGTCCACCGATTGGATGCTCATGAGGCGTTCCTCCGCAGGGTGTAGGCGACGCCCCACACGGTAGTCGCAGCCCCGCGCGGGCGTCGCGACGAGACGCCGCGGCGGGGCGTGTCGTCGCGCCGGGGCGCCCGACCTCACCGCCCCGGACCGGTCGGGGTGAGGTGACACCCGTCTCAGGTGAAATAATTCTCACGTTCGCGCACATGGTGTTGTGAGACAACTATGTGATTGCCTGTACTTTGCAGGTTCCATGTAAATATGAGAAGGAGGGAGCTGCTGTGAGTGGGCAGGTCCGTGCGCAGGTTGACAAGTACTTCGAGGTCGTTGCGCATCGCAACGCCGGAGAGCCCGAGTTCCACCAGGCCGTTGCCGAGGTGTTCGAGTCGCTCACCGTCGTGCTCGAGCGCAACTCGAAGTACGCAGACTTCGGTTTGATCGAGCGGCTCTGCGAGCCCGAGCGCCAGATCATCTTCCGTGTGCCGTGGGTCGACGACCAGGGCTGCGTCCACGTCAACCGGGGCTTCCGCGTGCAGTACAACAGCGCGCTCGGCCCGTACAAGGGCGGCCTGCGCTTCCACCCGAGCGTCAACCTCGGCATCGTGAAGTTCCTCGGCTTCGAGCAGATCTTCAAGAACTCGCTCACCGGCCTGCCCATCGGCGGCGGCAAGGGCGGCTCCGACTTCGACCCCAAGGGCAAGTCCGAGGGCGAGATCATGCGCTTCTGCCAGTCGTTCATGACCGAGCTGAACCGCCACATCGGCGAGTACACCGACGTGCCCGCGGGTGACATCGGCGTCGGCGGCCGCGAGATCGGCTACCTGTTCGGCCAGTACAAGCGGCTCACCAACACCTACGAGTCGGGCGTGCTCACCGGCAAGGGCATCAACTGGGGCGGCTCGCAGGTCCGCACCGAGGCCACCGGCTACGGCGTCGCGTACTTCGTCGCCGAGATGCTCAAGGCCAAGGGTGAGAGCGTCGAGGGCAAGACCGCCGTCATCTCCGGGTCCGGCAATGTCGCGATCTACGCCATCCAGAAGATCCACCAGCTCGGCGGTCTCGCGATCGCGTGCTCGGACTCCTCGGGCTACATCGTGGACAAGAAGGGCATCGACCTCGACCTCCTCAAGGAGATCAAGGAAGTTCGTCGCGGCCGGATCAGCGAGTACGCCGACGCGGTCCCGCACGCCGAGTTCGTCGCGGGCGGTTGCATCTGGGACGTGCCGTGTGACGTCGCGCTCCCGTGTGCCACGCAGAACGAGCTCGACGACAACGCGGCCAAGACGCTGATCGCCAACGGTGTGCAGGCAGTGGCCGAGGGCGCGAACATGCCCACGACCCCCGGCGGCATCCAGGCCTTCCGCGACGCCGGTGTCGCCTTCGCCCCCGGCAAGGCAGCCAACGCCGGTGGTGTGGCCACCTCCGCACTCGAGATGCAGCAGAACGCCTCGCGCGACTCCTGGAGCTTCGAGTACACCGACGAGCGTCTCGCCGGCATCATGCGCGGCATCCACGCCCGCACCATCGAGACGGCCGCCGAGTACGGCAAGCCGGGCGACTACGTGCACGGCGCCAACATCGCCGGCTTCGTCAAGGTCGCCGACGCCATGTTCGCACTGGGCGTCATCTGATCCACGTCACCGTGGCGCCCTGCGCCTGACGGGAACCCGTGGAAGTTGGTCTCGGCCCAATGACGTGCCGAGATCAGCGTCACCGAACGACGGGTTCCACCGCTCGTGGCTTTACCGTTCGCAGCTCCACCGTTCGTGGCTTCACCCCGCAGTAGAGTGCCGACAACGGCGTCGTGCGCTCGCTGTACCTTTCCCGGTCCGCCCCGACGGCGCGGCGGACCGACCACACCTCTCGCAACGTCTCGATCGCCAGCCGGCGGCCGGGGCGTTTCCTGCATTTCGGGGTCAGTCGAACGACTCCTCGGGCAGCCAGTCCGCGTCGAACAGCGCGGCGACGGTCCGGAACGTGCTCAGGTCGCCGTCGACGGACGCCGACGTCACCAGCAGCCGCTGCACCATGACCTGCCCGGCGGACTCCTCGACGGTGTCGGTGCTGTACAGCAGCCACCACGGGCACACCTGGTAGTCGCGGTGCGCGCGGCCGATGGTCTGCCGGGCGGCGATACCCGAGTACCGCGGCTGGTGGAAGAACCCGATCCGCGGGGTGGCCGTCGCGGTGGTCCCGTCGGCGAGCCGCTCGTTCGCGTGCAGGCTGATCGAACTGGTGGTGTTGAAGACGCACACCTGACTCTGCCCCCGCTGGAACCGCAGCCGCTGCTCCTCGGCGTCGGGACGGCTGCCGAAGATCCGTGACACCGCGATGCCGCGCTCCTCAAGCCGGTCCGCGATCGGCTGCGCCGCGGTCGAGACCATCTCCGTCGCGACCAGCACCTGGTACCCGCGTTCGACGTGCGCGGCGACGAGGTCGACGGTGTGCGGGACCCGGATCATCCCGGCCTTCTGGCGGAACCGGACCAGGGCGGCGCGGCCGCGGGCGGTGTCCGACCCGGTGCGCGCGATCCGCATCTCCCGCCGGTACGCGCCCCACTCCATCTCGTACTGGAGCACCTCGTCGGGGGAGAGGTCCACCCCGAGGCCGTCGAGCGGGGCCGGACCCCAGGGCGCGTCGCGGTGCAGCATCAGCGGCGGCTCGGCCTCGGTCAGCCAGGTGCGGACGGTGTCGACGGCCCGCGCCTGGACCGCGGTGGACGCCTTCGCCTCCGGCGACCACTGCCAGCGGCCCATGTACTTCTCCAGGGGGATGCCCGCGTCGGTGAGCCGGGCGCCGAGGTCGTCCCACTGCTCCGGCGCCTCGCCGTGCACCTGGGCCAGCAGCGAGGACAGGTACAGCCACTCGCCGGGATGGTGGCCGGGCGTCGCGGTCATCGAGATGACGAACGGCGCCTTCTCGGGCAGGTCCAGCAGCCGGTTCACCCGACGCTGGTAGCCGGTGCGCTGGGACCGGTGCCGGAAGTTGTGCGCCTCGTCGTTGACCACGACGTCGAACCGTTGCGGCCGGCCGTTGCGGGCGATCAGCTTCTTGAGCTGGTCCGGGGAGATGATCAGCCAGCGGTAGCCGCCGTCGCCGACGGCGGCGATGGTGGCCCGCCAGTGCGGGACGGTGATCGAGGCGGGACGGTCGACGGTGACGAGGATCGTGGACCCGCCGCGCAGCGAGGCCACCGCCTTCGCGCCGAGCACCGCGGAGAGCGTCTTGCCCATGCCGGGGTCGTCGAACAGGGCGAACCCCCGGGCCTGCCGGTGGGCGGCGGCCTCGATCGCGGCGGCCGCCTCCAACTGTTCGGGGCGGGGAGTCTTCGGTGCCGCGGTCGGCGCCGGACCGCGGGTGCCGTTGAGGTCGTCCTCGAGCCAGCGCTGGTAGGTGTACGGCTTGGTGGCGAACGGGCCCAGTTCGGCGGGCAGCGCCTCGCCGACGTAGGCGTGGGCGCGCATCTTCGGGTACCAACGGGCGCCGGGGGCGGAGGTGCGGAACGGAACGTCGAGTACCCAGATCCGCTCGCCGGGACCGGCGACGGGCAGGTCCGCCGACGACGGGGTGGACGCGGCCGCGCCGCGGGAGGTCTGGCTTCGGGTGGTCGCGCGGCGGGTCCGTGCGGCTGAGGTGCGGGGGCGTGGGGTTCGGGGTCGCGGGGGCACTCCGCAGAGCCTAGTGTCCTGGGATCGGTGCCGGTCAGAGCGTGTCTGGGCGTCGGCGGCCGTAGTCGTCGAGACCTCGAATGGGGGCAGATTTTATGCCGTCCAATCACTAGTCTAAGGGATGTTCCTGACGGTCTACGACCTGCTCGGGGCCGTCTTCCTACACACGGAGGAGCCCCCCAAGATGAAACTCCACAAAGCCGCGGCGCTGTCCGTGGCAGTAGTTGCGATGACGGGGATCGGCGCCGGTACTTCCTATGCGAGTTCTCCGCCGACACCGGCGAACCCAGCAGTCGAACAGCCGGCCACGCAGTTGCCCACGAGCGGTGCGCTCGCACCTCACGATGTCTACAGCCAGCCGGCCTACGAGAACATGATCACCCAGATCGAGTACGGCTGGCTCAACGGTGGCTCGCAGGTTGCGGGCATCGGTGCGGGCGTCGGCGCGGTGGTCGGCTGTGTGCTGTTCCTGTTCGTCGGCTGCATCCCCGGCGCCGCGATCGGCGCGACCATCGGTGCCGTCAACGGCATCACGAACGCGAACCCGGCGGTCCAGCCGGCGGTGTTCGACTTCATCAAGACCCTCCCGTAGGAAGGCTGTCAGCAGATCTCGTCGGTAGCGGCGACGGCGTCGACCGTGGCGCCGCGTGCCCTGCCGACGAGGTCGTAGGCGGGGTTCAGCGCGGCGGCGTCCCGCACGGCCGTGCCCGCGCCGACGGTGTACCGCTGCGTGGTGTTCATCGACTCGTGGCCCAGCATCCGCATCAGCGTGTAGATGCTCACGTTCTGGTCCGCCATCGCGGTGGCGAAGGTGTGCCGGAGCTGGTGCACCAGGGCACCTTTCGCGCGGTCCCCGTTGATTCCCGCGCGCCGGTAGGCGCGTTCGACGCGGTACTGGAGCGTGCCGCGGGTGATGCGCGTGCCGTCGCCGCCCACGAACATCGGATCCCCGGGCCGGAACCGCTCCCACGGATCGGCGTTCGGTGCGAGCCGGCCCTTCGCCGTGTCCGGGAAACGCTCCGACCGGCTCGCCAGGTAGTGACCCAGCACGTCGACCACGGCGGGTTCGACGGTCACCACCCGCTCCTTGTTGCCCTTGCCGTGGACGTGGATCACCTTCGCGGCGCCCGGCCCGTCGTCGCCGGTGTCGCGCAGGTCGCCGAGGTCGACGGCGATCAGCTCGGCCATCCGCATGCCGGTCAGCAGCCCGGTCAGGATCACCGCCAGGTCCCGTTCCGGCCAGGCCCGCGCGCCGGTGTCGTCGGCGGACTGCAGCGTCGCGACCAGTCGTTCGACGGAGTCCGCCTGGAACGCCTTGGGCAGCGTCTTGGGGGCCTTCGGCCGGAGCACGGCGGACATCGGGTTGGCGACGATGGCGTCGAGCGAGAACAGGAAGTCGCAGAGCATGTTCCAGGTGGACCAGCACCGCCGGATGGACGCGGGCTGGTGGGTGCGCGCGTAGCGGGCGAACGCCGCGCGGACCGTGGCCTTGTCGATGGCGTCGAGGGTCAGCTCGGCGGCGCCGGTGCCGGTCACCGCGGCCAACGCCTCCGAAATCACCTGGTAGTCCTGCCGATACGCCTTGAGGGTGTTCGGGGAGGGTTTGGCGGTGCTGCGGTGCACGAGGAAGTCCTCGAACCACGATGCGAGCCGTTGCTGTCCTGCCATGCGTCGATCTTGCCCGATCGGGCACGGCGGAAGCCAACGGCACCAACCGGATCCGAGTAGACGATGACGAATGCAATCGAGCGTCCAGGCCATGGATAGTCTCGCCGCGGGCCGGTTGACTCGTTTGCATGACAACGACACTCGTACTTGGCGGGACAGGCAAGACCGGCAGCAGGGTCGCGGCGCGGCTGCGCGACCTCGGCACGGACGTGCGCATCGGCTCGCGTGCCGGCGCGGTGCCATTCGACTGGGACGACGACACCAGCTGGGAGCCGGCACTGCGCGGCGCCGACGCGGTGTACATCTGCTACTACCCCGACGTCTCGTTCCCCGGTGCGGCCGAGCGGGTCGGCGCGTTCGCCCGGGCGGCCGTGGCCGGCGGCGCACGCCGGCTGGTGCTGCTGTCCGGGCGCGGCGAGCCCGACGCCGTGCCGGCCGAGGACGCGGTGCGTGGCTCCGGCGCCGAGTGGACGGTGTTGCGCTGCGCCTGGTTCGCGCAGAACTTCAGCGAGCACTTCCTGGTCCAGCCGGTGCTCGACGGCGTGATCGCGCTGCCCGCGGGGGATGTCGCCGAGCCGTTCGTCGACACCTTGGACGTCGCCGACGTGGCCGTCGCGGCGCTCACGCGAGACGGCCACGCCGGGCGGACCTACGAGCTCACCGGGCCGCGGCTGGTCACCTTTGCCGACGTCGCCGGCGAGCTGACCCGGGCGACCGGCCGCGACATTCGATACCTGCCGATCACCGCCGAGCAGTATGCCGACGCGGCCGGGCGGGCGGGCGTCCCGGCCGAGGAGATCGAGCCACTGTCCGAGCTGTTCGCCCGCGTGCTCGACGGACACAACGCGTACCTGACCGACGACGTCGAGCGTGTCCTGGGCCGGCGCCCCCGCGACTTCGTCGACTACGCACGCGCCGCCGCGGCCACCGGCGTCTGGTCGCCGGATCCGGTCTCGGCCGCCTGACGTCAGAGGCGGCCCGGTCGGCGGGAAGTGACGACGCCGGCCACCGGTCGGGTCTACCCGGTCATCCCTGTCGGGCCCGGAGGGCGGCCGCGAGCTTCCGTCCCGGCTCCGGGTCGACCCCGAAGAGTGCGGCATACCGTTCGTGAGTCTCCGCCCACTTCTCGTGAGCCATCTCTTCGGTGACGTGCTCGCCGCGCAGGTGTGGATCGAGCCGCAACAGGTAGGCCTCCCAGCCGGTCGCGGTCTGCGCCACGAGGGTGAGGTCGTCGTCGATCGCGCAGGTGAAGGCCAGCCGGCAGCCGTCGCCCTCGGCGGCGACCTCGAAGCTCTGCGGCAGCCCGGCGTAGGTCCAGGCCAGGCGATGGGGCGGATCGACCTCCGTCACCTCGAGGGTCGCGCCGCCGGCCTCGAAGGTCTCGCCCACCGCCGGTGTCCAGTCGACGGCGGCAGGGAACCAGCGCTCGAGTTCCGCCGGCACGCTGACCGCCCGCCACACGCGCTCGACCGGGTGGGCGAGGCCGAGCTCGAAGCGCAGTGTCGGGTGGCCGTCGATCGTTTCCAGGGTTCCGTGGATCACGGGTTCTCCTCCTAGCGGCGTTGGGCGTGCTCGACCTGTTCGGTGGCTGGTTTCGATGGGCGCCCACCCCTGCTGCGGTGGTCCCGGGCCGCGGCCAATCCGTCGTGGGTGTTGGCCAGGTTCGGCTCGCGTTCTGGTGCCCGGCGCGAGGCACGGGCGTAGCCGACAGGCACGCGTCGACAGTATCCCAGCGGGGTTGTCCGACATCGGTTGTCAACAATCGAGTAGTCGACTACTCGCGCGCTCGGAGGCCTGCGACGTCAGCCTTGAGAAGGAAGCTGCCGAGCGGCACCGGCGAACTTGCCGCGCACACAGGCGTATGGAGTAGAGATGCCCGATCCCCGCCACACCTCGACCGCCACAGCCCCGCCAAGGGACGTCTCCGACGCGGAACTCGTCCGGTGGGCCTTGGGCCGCCTCAACGCCAAGGACATCGACAGCCTGCGCAGTTTCTGGACGGCCGACTCCGTCGTGCACTTCCCGACCGGGACGTGTCGTGGAGCCGCCGACATCGCCGCCTACTTCGAGCAGGTCTTCGCCGCCGTGCCCGACTTCGACCTGGAGATCGAGTCGATCGCCCAGTCCGGCGGCGACATCTTCGTCCACTGGCATCTGACCGGTCGTCACGTAGGCCGCTTCCTCGGCATCGCCGGCACCGGGCGGCGAATCGACTTCGAGGGCATCGAACACTTCGTCATCGCAGACGGGAAGGTCGTCACCAACACGGTGCGCTACGACCAGATGGAGTTCGCTCGCCAGATCAAGATGCTGCCCCTCGACGGATCGATTGCCGATCGCGCGATGAAGGCCGTTTTCAACGCCAAGACGCGGGTAGTGGGCATCGCTCGCCGCGGCTGAACCGTGGCACTCACGCTTGAAGGTCCGGACCTGGTGAGCGACCAACCGCATGTCTGGCCGCATCGGCAACGGCCGACCCGGCTCTGACGCCCCGAGGAAGTGATCGCATGAACACATCGACGATCGTCTCCGTCAACGGCCGCCCCACCCGCGTCCGAGCCGAGGGAATCCCTGAGAACCCGCCGGTGCTCTTGCTGCACGGCATCGGACGCAGCCTCGAGGACTGGGACCCGCAGTACTCGCGGTTGTCCGGCGCATACCGGGTGATCGGTCTCGACCTTCCCGGCTTCGGGTATTCAGCACGGCTGCCCGGGCCCGCCACAGTCGAGGTGCTCGCCCGCGGCGTCCGTGAAACCCTCGACGCACTCGACGAACACCGGCCCGCGCATGTCATCGGCAATTCCTTGGGCGGGGCGGTCGCCCAGCAGCTCGTCGCGGTCGAGCCGGATCGGGTGGCCAGCCTGGTTCTGGTCGACAGTGCGGGCTTCGGATCCGAGGTGGCAGCTCTGCTGCGGATACTGGCGCTGCCGGGCATTGGCCGGCTCGCTGCCCGCCACACCACCCGGGCCGGCGCAGCCCTGGTCGAACGCCTGATCTTCGCCGATCCCACCTTCGTGACGAAGAAACGCATTGACCTCGCGATGGACATCGCTCGCCAACCCGACCCCGCTGACGTGTTGTACGAGCTGGTTCGCGCAGAGATCGGGATCCGCGGCATCCGGCCGGCCGGGCGTACCGAACTCATCGCCGCGGCCAATCGACACCCTCGGCCGACCCTGATCATGTGGGGCGAGAGGGACCGGGTTCAGCCTGCACGTCACCTCCACGCTGCCCGGAGCATGTACCCGCATGCCGAGACGCATCTGTTTCCGGGTGTCGGCCACATGCCGCAACTCGAGTGCCCCGACGACTTCGCGACCCTCGTATCGGCCTTTCTCGCCGATGCCGCCACTGCGGACCAGCTCGAGTAGGGCGGCCGTCGCCCGACTCCTTTCCGTGGTCGTCGATGCGTCCACCAGCATCGCTCCCGACGGGCCTGCCGGCGGGGTGCAGCGATCGGTCAACGCTGGCGCCCCGTCGCTCCGAGCCAGATCCACAGCGACGATGCTGCGCCGGTCAGGCCGGCGATGGCGAGTGCTGACGGGCCCCATTCGACGACGAGAGTCGAGACGTGAGTGCCCGTAGCAGGGAAGGTCAGTTCACAGCGCGACGCGACGATGACAACCCAGGCCTTGTGGAAGAGAGCGGGGGAGGCCACCACGCTGTCGTCGCCGGCCAGCATGGATGGCGGGATGATCGGCTGCGAGATGCAAACTTCGATCGGGGCGTTGACGAAGAACGCAGCGGTGTAGACGACGAGGCCGGCGGCGATGCCGAGCAGTGCGAGCGCTTTGCGCATCTGGCGGCTTCCCCCGGGTCGTTGTGGCGCGGCCCCGGCTCGCCGCCGCTGGTGGGCGTCGGGTCGTTCATTGCTCTGGGCTGCAGGGATGGCGCGTCTCGGTGCGCGATGTCGTTTGTCTAGTTGATGCGCAGACTGATGTAGGACATGACCGCCGCGAAGGTCAGGATGGGGACGCCCCAGGCGAGGCGTGCCCGTTGGTAGCGAACCCAGGTTCGGGCGATCTCAGTGAAAGTCATTCCCCGCCAACTGGGTTGACGCATCTGATGGCCCCCTCGTCTGCTGCCGATCGCCACCGTATCAAGTGCAGCGGAAACGGTCGTCTGCAACTGCGACCTGCACTGGTGGCCCGTCCCGGTGGGCAGCATTGGCGCGTTCGTCGTACTGGCGTGTCGGACCGGAGCGATCCCGTCGTGCCGTTGGTGGATGAACGTGTTCCGCATGTTCCGGAACCGAGGTGGACTTCGAGTCCGGGGCAGGTCAGGTGTCCAGGATCGAGATGCAGGACGGGTCGCCCGGACGCCCGTGCCGGCCTCTGGTGGAGATCGGATTCGCCTCCGGGCCCGATCGCCCGTTTCGGTGGTTGACAGCCCGCCGGTCGGCGGCGTACCCACGTACCGTGGAGGCATCGGGACAGTCGACGGAAGTGACGGTTGGATGACGCTCGCCGTACCGGGCATGGTCGGTAACCTGCCCATCGCGTTGACCAGTTTCGTCGGCCGCCGTCGTGAGTTGACCGAGGCGCGGCGGCTGCTGGCCACCTCGCGCTTGGTGACGCTGACCGGGATCGGCGGGGTAGGCAAGACCAGGCTTGCGTTGAAGGTCGCCGAAGATTCTCGAAGGGGCTTCGGTGATGGCATACGACTGGTCGAACTCGCCGAGGTCCACGACCCGGAGTCTCTGAAAGACGCGGTCGCGATCGCCGTCGGATTGCGCGTCCGCGCCGCCCGCCCTCCCCTGGACATGTTGGTGGAGTACCTCGCGCCGCTGCGGCTGCTGCTGATCATGGACAACTGCGAGCACCTGGTCGAAGCGGTCTCGCCACTGTGCGAGGTGCTGTTGCGCAGGTGCCCTGAGGTTCGAATTCTGGCATCGAGCCGCGAGCCGCTGGGTATCGACGGGGAGGCGGTCCTGCGGGTTCCGCCGTTGTCGGTCCCGGATCCGGGGCATGCACCACAGTTGGAGGGACTTCCGCAGTACGAGGCGGTCACGTTGTTCGTCGAGCGTGCCGCGACCGCCGTTCCCGAGTTCCGGCTCACCGAAGAAAACCAGGGCGCCGTCGTCGGGATCTGTCGCCAGCTGGACGGTCTGCCGTTGCCGATCGAACTGGCGGCGGCACGGTTGCGGGCGATGTCGGCGGAGCAGATCCAGGAACGACTGACCGACCGCTACCGGTTGCTGAACAGGGGAAGTCGTTCGGCTCCGACGCGGCAGCAGTCGCTGCGTGCGTGCGTCGACTGGAGTCACGATCTGTGCTCGGAGCAGGAACAGAAGCTGTGGCACCGGCTGGCGGTCTTTGCGGGCAGCTTCAAACTGGACGCGGCCGAGGGCGTCTGCTCCGAGGGCTTCGTCGACGGCGAGCTGTTGGATGGCGTGGCCTCCTTGATCGACAAGTCGATACTGATCCGTGAGGAGCCGGGCCGTGCCGTGAGGTACCGGATGTTGGAGACGATCCGCGACTACGGCGAGGAGAAACTCCGTGAGACCGGCGAGCACACGGCTTTCCTGCGGCGATACCGCGACTGGTACGAACGGCTTGCACTGCAGGCCGCGGACGAGTGGATCAGCGCTCATCAGGGGGCGTGGATCGCCCGCCTCGAACGTGAACAGGCAAATCTGCGCGACGCGCTGACCATCAGCCTCACCGGGGACGAGGAGGACGCCGCGGTCGGGCTGCGGATGGCCACCGCGTTGTATCCCTTCTGGCTCTCCCGTGGCCGGCTGAGTGAAGGACGCCGCTGGCTGGAACGTGCACTGGCCTGCCCGAGCGCGGCCACGACGGCGGAACGCGCCGAGGCACTGTATGCCTGCAGCGCCCTCGCCTCGATGCAGGGCGATGTCCGGGCCGGGATGGCCCGCGTGAAGGAGGGGCGTGAACTGAACCGGGAGGGCCACGATGCGGTGTCGGACGCCCTGATCACTCACGTCGAGGGCCTTCTGTCAGTCGCAGCCGGTGACTTCGGTCGAGGGGTCGAATGCCTGGAGGCGAGTCTCCGGGTATTCCGCTCGAAGGGCATGCGACTGCAGATCGTCGAGGACCTGGTCGGTCTCGGGTTGGCGACGGTTTTGCTCGGCGACGCGGAACGGGCTGCCGCGTGGCACACGCAGGTGCTCGCGATCACCGAACCCTGCGGCGAAGCCGTCTTCCGGACCTACTCGTTATGGGCCACGGGTATGGCGGAGTTGCAGCGGGGCGACCCCGCGCGAGCGGTCTCGTTGTTCGAGGAAGGACTGCGGTTGACGCGGTCGGTGGACGACCCGCTGAGCGCTGCCTGGTTCCTGGACGTGCTGGCATGGATTGCGGCCGCGGCGCAGGAGTTCGGACGAGCGGCGACCTTGAGGGGTTCGGCCATGGCGATGTGGCAGATCGTGGACGGACCGACGGTCCGATTTCCCAGCCTGCTCGTTCACCGCGACGAGTGCCGGCGCCAGATCGTCGGTGCGATCGGCAAACGGGGGTACGAGGCGGCACTTCGCCACGGCCGGGAAATGACATTCGAGGGAGCAGTCGCGTTCGCACTCCGAGAGGAGGACGTAGCGGTTGAACCCGAGCCGGCTGAGGTCGCGCCGAACCTGACCCGACGCGAGCGACAGGTTGTCGATCTGGTGGCGCAGGGACTGACAAACAAGGCGATCGCCGAACAGTTGGTCATCTCTCCGCGCACCGCTCAGGGGCACGTCGAGAACGTGCTGACCAAGCTCGGCTTCACCTCCCGGACCCAGATCGCGGCGTGGTCCGCCGAGCGCACCCGGGATCGGTAGGTGAAGTCGGGTCCGAGTGCCGTCTCGTCGCCGGAACAGCTGGGGGTGGAGCGAGTCTTGTGCGCAGCGCGTCCGCGTCGGCGAGGATGGGTCCGATCACTGAATCGAGGAGAAGGAGTCGACGCGATGACGAAGTACCTGATCTCGTTCCCGAGTGGCGCCATGGACATTCCCGACGAGGGTCTGCAGGCAGTTTCGGATTCGTCGCACGCGATGGTGGAGGAGGCGAAGGAGGCCGGCGTCTGGGTGTTCGGCGGTGGAATCGACGAGAGCGTCCCGCCTGTCCTGGTCGATGGGGATGGCACGGTGACCGAGGGCACCTACCCGCAGACGAAGCAGCTCGAAGGCGGCTACACGGTACTGGAGTTGCCCTCCCGCGAGGCGGCACTGAAATGGGCCGCGAAGTTCGCGGTTGCCTGTCGGTGCGCGCAGGAGGTGCGCGCGTTCGGGTACGATCCCGCCAGCTGACGGGGTTCGACCTCCCGGGGAATCGCATCCTGGCTTTGGCGCGGCGAGCACCGCGCGCGGGTCATGGACTCGCTTCCTCCTGACGGCGCACCATCTCGGTGATCCAGCCGGGCGCGAACGGAGACGTGCAGTTCGGGGGAGTCGGGTAGTCCTTCAGCACCCCCAGGCGCTCGCCGATGTCGAGTGCGCGGGCGCGGTGCTCGGCGTGCTCGATCCCGATCTGGGCCAGGCAGTGGTTCATCGCCCACTGGAGGCGATCCGGGGCGTCACTCATCTGCGCCTCGATGACGTCGAGCAGTCCCGCGAGGTCGAGGCCCTCGGGCTTCTTCGCCACGCGTTCGGTGGTCAGCGCCCAGCCGGCGCTCGCGACCACGGGATCCGGGTCGGCGGACCAGGCCACGCGCAGCTCCTCGGAGTGCGGGTTCTTCTTCACCACGTAGTTCACGAGCCAGTCGTGCACCTTGGGGGTGCGGGCCTCGCGCAGCATGACGTCCAACTCGTCGCGCTCGAACGCCTTCGGGCGGCAGATCAGGATCGCCAGCAGCCTCGCCGCGGTGTCGCCCGTCGCCCAGAGCTCGCGCGCGAGGTCCGGCTGCGTCTTCAGCCGCTTCGCGATCGCGCGCAGCTTGCCGAGGTTCACGCCGTGATCGTCGCCGTGCTTCTCGTTCACCGCGCGCGCCTTCGGGTCCTCGAGCGCGGCCAGCTCGGCCATCACCTCGCCCACCGTCGGAACGGCCACCGTCTCGTCCGCCACCTCGGCCTCCTGTCCGTCACCTGTGGGAGTCAGCGTAGGTGGAAACCGCGGCCGATCGGGCGATCGGCCCCGGTCGTGGGCGTCGTCCGAGCCCGGCCGCCGTGCGCGGAAACTGGTACTAGAGTTCTCTGATACTTGCGGTTACAGTAACTGCCGTGAGGTCGAGTTCCCCCGGAGCGATGTCCTCTGAACTGACTCGATGCCTGGGCCGACGGTCGGGGCGACCGGAACGACGGAGGAGACTCGGATGACAATCTCGGCGGAGCGCACCGGTTCGGCCCGGCCGCTGGTGGACTCGGACGCGGCCTACAACGAGATGCTCGTGCGGCTGTCGGAGGGCTCGGTGCACAAGCACTTCGACCCCTTCGAGGACATCGACTGGGACGCGCCGGACTTCGCCGTCGTGCCGAACGACCCGCGCTGGGTGCTCCAGAAGGAGACCGACCCGCTCGGCGGCCACCCCTGGTACCAGGCGCAGCCGCTGGACAAGCAGATCGAGATCGGGATGTGGCGTCAGGCCAACGTCGCCAAGGTCGGCCTGCAGTTCGAGAACATCCTGATCCGCGGCATGATGCAGTACGTCTTCTCCACCCCCAACGGCTCTCCCGAGGCCCGGTACTGCACGCACGAGGTCATCGAAGAGTGCAACCACACGATGATGTTCCAGGAGATGGTCAACCGGATCGGCATGGACACCCCGGGGATGAGCCGACCGCTGCGGTTCGTCGCCCAGTTCCTGCCGCTGGCCGGCAACACCCTCCCGGTGATCTTCTTCATGGGCGTGCTCGCCGGCGAGGAGCCGATCGACCACCTGCAGAAGTCCGTGCTCCGCGAGGACGGCGTGATCCACCCGATCATGAAGGGCGTCATGGCGATCCACGTCGCCGAGGAGGCCCGGCACATCTCGTTCGCGCACGAGTTCCTGCGTCGCCGCGTCCCCATGATGTCGCGGCCCGGCCGCTTCGTCGCCTCGCTCGCCATGCCGCTGATCATGCGGATCCTGTGCGACGCCATCGTCGTCCCGCCGAAGCAGTTCTGGTCGGAGTTCGACATCCCCGCGCAGGTCAAGCGGGACCTGTTCTGGCGCAGGCCCGAGTCGCGTCAGGCCCTGCGCAACTACTTCGCCGACGTGCGGATGCTGGCCCACGACAGCGGACTGATGAACCCCGCGTCGAGGCTGGTGTGGAAGGCGCTGAAGATCGACGGCAAGGCCTCGCGCTACCGCAGCGAGCCGTCCCGCGGCACGGACCGCGTCGCCGCCTGACGCGTCCGGAACCCGCCACCCAGCTCCCCAGATCGGAATCCCCCCCATGCCCCATGTGGTGACCCAGTCCTGTTGCAGTGACGCCTCGTGCGTGTACGCGTGCCCGGTCAACTGCATCCACCCGACGCCGGACGAGCCCGACTTCCTGACGGCGGAGATGCTGCACATCGACCCGGCGGCCTGCGTCGACTGCGGGGCGTGCGTGTCGGCCTGCCCGGTGGACGCGATCGTCCCGGAGGCGAAACTGGCGCCGTCGCAACGGGTGTTCCTGGAGATCAACGCGGACTTCTACCGGACCCAGCGGGACCGGCCCGTCCTGGCGCCGGTGGTCCCCGCGCCGACGGTCCGCGGCGGCCGCGCGCCGCTGCGGGTGGCGGTCGTCGGGTCGGGCCCGTCGGCGATGTACGCCGCCGACGAGCTGCTCACCCAGCCGGGCGTGCGGGTCGACGTCTTCGACCGGCTGCCGGTGCCGCACGGCCTGGTGCGCGCCGGCGTGGCGCCGGACCACCAGAAGACCAAGCAGGTCACCGAGCTCTACGACAAGATCGCCGCCCAGCCGGGTTTCGAGTACTACCTCAACGTCGAGATCGGCCGCGACCTCTCGCACGACGAGCTGCTGGCGAGCCACCACGCCGTGGTCTACGCGGTGGGGGCGTCGTCGGACCGCAAGCTCGGCGTCGAGGGGGAGTCGCTCGCCGGCAGCGCCTCGGCGACGGACTTCGTGGCCTGGTACAACGGCCACCCCGACCACGCGGGCGACACCTACGACTTCTCGCACCGGCGGGCGGTCGTCGTCGGCAACGGGAACGTCGCGCTCGACGTGGCCCGGATCCTGACCATGGACCCGGAACTGCTGGCGGGCACCGACATCGCGAGCCACGCGCTCGAGGCCCTGCGGGCCAGCAAGATCGAGGAGGTCGTGATCGTCGGACGCCGCGGCATCGCGCAGTCCGCGTTCACGGTGCCGGAGTTCGCGGGCCTGCTGGAGACCCCGGGCATCGGCGTGGCGGTCCGCGACGGCGACGACGTGCTGGACCCGGCCACCGAGCGCGCCGTAGCCGACGGCACCCTCTCGCACGCGGTGGAACACAAGCTGGCCCTGCTCGGCTCCCTGCGCGCCCGGTCCGGGGATATCGGCCGGAAGATCACCCTGCGGTACCTGTCGAGCCCCACCCGCATCGTCGGCGACGACCGGGTGACGGGAGTGGAGTTGGTGCGCAACGCCTTCGCCGTCGGCGAGGGTGCCGAGGTGGGGATCGAACCGACCGGCGAGGTTGAGGTGCTCGACGCCGGACTGGTGCTCACCTCGATCGGCTACCGGGGTGTGCCGCTGGCCGGGGTGCCGTTCGACGACGCGGCGGCCGTCATCCCGAACCGCGAGGGCCGGGTGCTCGACGGGCCCGCCGGTGCGAGGCTGCCGGGCGCCTACGTCACCGGATGGGTCAAGCGCGGGCCGACGGGCTTCATCGGCACCAACAAGTCCTGCGCGCAGGAGACGGTGAATGCGTTGGTGGACGACTACAACGACGGCCTGCTCGCCGACCCGCGGACCGGCACAGCGGAATTCGACGCGCTGGTGCGGTGGCGTCAACCCGCGGTCGTCGACCGGGCGGGCTGGCAGGCCATCGACCGGGCGGAGCGGGCGCGCGGCGCCGACCACGACCGGGCCCGCGAGAAGATCACCGACACGGCGGAACTGGTGTCGATCGCCGCCGCGGCGCAGCGTGCCCCGGCGGCCCGCAACGGCGGCCGCAGCCTGATGCGCGGTCGCCTGCGGCTGGTCCGCGACTAGGAGACCCGGAAGACGCCGAACCCCGGGTTCACCGGCACCTGAGGCCAGGTGCAGCTCCCAGACCAACGCCGTCGTGATCCGCGGAGTCCGCAGCTCCCTCAGCGCGCGGTGGCCGACCGCCCAGCCGAACCCTACGGTTCGAGGTCGGTGACGAGGGTTCCTTGGTGGTAGAGGATCTTCCAGTCGCCTGCGCCGCGCTGCCATACGGTCACCCTGCGGGTGAGTCTGGTGTCCTGCAGGAGTGTGTAGGTCAGCAGATAAGTGGCCGAGGCGATCTCCCGTAGCCGGAATTCGCTGGTCTGCCAGTCGCCGCCGAGCTGGCCCGAGGGCTCTGACGCGTATCGCTGCTCGAGGACCGACCAGACATGTTCGCGGCTGTAGCGGCGGCCGGAGGCGCCGGTCTCCCAGAATTCCGGGTCGGTGAGTCGATTGAAGTCTTCACGTGAGGTGCCCAGCTCCGGGTGGTGGAAGATGGGCTCTCGACGTTTGAGCTCCTCGAGCAGTTCGTGGAGTTCGGAGTCGGTGTTGTGGTCGGGCTCGCTCGCGGCATGTTCCACGGCGTCGAGTATTCGGCACCTGCTCGTGTCAGGCCAGTCCTGTGCCGCTGAGGATTTGGGGGGGTGGGCGACAGCAAGTCACACGAAGTGGGCCCACAAGGGCGGTAGCGCGGCGGACGGTGTCCAAACTTCGGTGCTGCGACACGTGGGCAGACACCGGCGGGAGACCTCGACGTACCCATGGAACCGAGGGACCTTCTCGTAAGTGGTCAGCAGGCGGCCCCTACGTGCGATGGTGGGCTCGGACAGGGGTTGAGGTGACCGGAGGGGAGCAAACGGTGCAGGTACGTCGTGCGATAGCGGGTTTGGCAGTAGCAGGTCTTGCTCTCGCAGTGGTGGGCTGCGGCAGCGGAGGCAATGAAGTTGCCGCTGCGGGAACAGACATCACCGTGGCGGCGGAATCCATACCCATTCCCGACAAGGTGGTCGTACACCGACCGGGCCGCGTCGACACCAACATCTCCCCTGATGACGTACCTGCATGGCCGGGACCGCACCCCTCCGAGTTCCTCGAGCCCAGCCCACCGTCGGGGGAAAGTGGTGAGATCGTCGGCGAACAAGCTCGGGCGGTGTATGTGGCGGCGCTCGACAATCCAGACGCGCTGTGGAACGTGGGAGGCATTGTGCAGTGGCTGGTCGTCGATTCTCTTCCGTGAGGTCCTCCGCTACGACGTAGTCCTCATCGACTGCCCACAGTCGGCCGGCTCGACCACCGAACTCGGGATCCTCTCGGCCGGATGGGTGATCTTCCCGGCACACCCCGAACTCCTTGGCACCGTCGGCTTCGCAGACGGCGTGTGGGCAGTCCAGCAGTTCGCCGAGGCGTGGCAGCACCCCGGGCCGTTGCCGGTGTCGTCTTCACGAAGGTCAACCGCACCACCGAGCACCGGGACGGCATCGAGGGGACCGTCGACTTCGTCACCCAGACCTGGCCCGAGTCGGGGTTCGACGCCGACGGTCCGCGCGACGCGTTCGCATCGGGTGTCTGGTGCCCGCCGCGCAGCCGGGACCCGTCGACCTGTACCGGGAACACCGTGTACACGCTCAGCCCGTACAGCACGGCCGAGGCGGCGTCGCCGAGCGTCGCCTCCGCGACATCGACGATCCGGTCACCGAAGTACACGTGGGGATGTGGGGTAGCCATGGCGCGCGATGCTGTCGACTTCGTCGGCGCTCCGGAAACCGAATTTGTGCCCCGCGCCGCGAATCACTGCTCCGCCCCGGCAGACTGACCCGCATGCTGCATCTACGGATTCTGGCGCCGAGCGACCTGACCGACGACGCCCTCCGGATTCTGGACGAGGAACCGGGTGTCAGCGGCCTTGCGGTGCTGCGCGGCGCCGCCCTGCGTCCGGCGGGCGACGTCGTGTACGCCGACATCGCCCGGGAGGCGGCCAACGACGTGATCGACCAGCTGCGGGCCACCGGCCTGCACCACCGCGGCAGCATCGAGATCGAACCGGTGCACGCGTGGCTCTCCCGCAGCGGATTCGACGCCGAACTGAGCACACCCGGCAGCAGCGCGGACTCCGTGGTGTGGGCGGAGGTCGCGCAGCGCTCCTACGAAGAGACCGAACTCAACTGGACCTATCTGAGCTTCATGTCCCTGGCGACCCTGCTGGCCGGGATCGCGATCATCACCGACTCGCAGATCCTCGTGATCGGGGCGATGGTGCTGGGGCCGGAGTTCGGGGCGATCGCCGCGCTCGGGGTCGCGCTGGTGCGGCGACGGTGGGTGCTGCTCGCGCTCGCGGTTCGCACCCTCGTCGTCGGGTTCGTGGTCGCGATCGCGGTGACGGCGATCCTCGCGCTGGTCGGCCGGGGGCTGGGCTGGGTGACGATCGAGGACGTCACCGGTCCGCGGCCGGACACCGCGTTCATCTACAGCCCGGACAAGTGGTCGTTCATCGTGGCGGTGATCGCGGCCGCCGCAGGCGTGCTGTCGCTGACCTCGTCGAAAATGGCGGGGCTCTCCGGGGTGTTCATCTCCGTGACGACGGTACCCGCGGCGGGAAACGTGGGTCTGGCCCTGGCATTCGGGGCCAGCCACGAGATCTGGGGCAGCAGCCTGCAGCTGCTGCTGAACCTGTCCGGCATGGCGTTGGCCGGCTGGGCGACGCTGGCGATCCAGCAGGCGCTGTGGACGCGGGTGTCGGTGCGCCGGGCCCGTGCGCTCGACCGGGTCCGCCGGATGCTCTGACCAGTCAGGAGTTGCGCCGGGCCCTCTCCGCGCCGAGCGTCTGTTCAGCGGACACCGGGTCGACGGCAAGTCATCCATGGCTGACCGCGGGTCCGGGCGACACCGGTCGTGTTGTGCGCCGGCCTCGGTATGAATCAGTGGCCGAGTCGCCGGCGAAGAAGTAACGCCGAAGGCCCGCCCCAGAATTGGGTGCGGGCCTTCGGCGTGGATGCGGTGAGCTGGCCGTGCCTTAGCTGCCGAAGAGCTCGCCGAGGCCCGGGCGGACCGGATCGACCTGGGGGACGGCGACGACGGTGGACTCCTGTTGCACGGCGAACGCAGTGATGGCCGGGATGCCCGCCAGGTAGTCCGCGATGCCGGGGTAGTCCGAGACCCACATGGTCATGGGGTCGGCGACGGGGCTGCACGAAGCCAGGACGACGTAGGAGCCGTCGGGGATGGCTGTGACGGTCTGAGTCGCCGTGCCGGGCTGGATCTCGCCGCTGGTGGCCAGTGTCTGGCCGGCGCGCAGGATGTCCTCGACCGGTGGCAACACCCCGCCCGGTGCCGGCGCCAGCGAAGTCGCGCACACCAGGGCGGTGCCGGAGTTGTTGTTGATCGTGTTGGTCACCGCCGATCCGCTGACCTCGTAGGCGAAGGTGACGTCGTCGGCGGCGGCGGCAGAGGCTAGTGCCGGGGTGACGACGGCCAGTGGAATCGACGCTGCCGCAATGAGTGCGGCGCGGATGATCAGTCGCATGCAGGTGTCCTCTTCGTCCGGTTGAGTTCCGTTTGCGATCCTGCACGACGTGTAACCGGACGCCATTGGTCTTGGCCGAGGACGAGCGCGCCGGCAGCAGCACTGTTTGTGCGTGAACTGCGGGGATGGCGTCGCTCTCTTCGTTCTCCACCGGCAAGGGCGATGGGCGTGTCCCGGAGCCGGTGTCGGCGGACGCGGCCAACGTCCGCGTTGGACCTACGGCGACGGGAGATCCGACGGCGTGCGGACGATATGCGAGCACCAGCGGACTGGGCATTGTTCGACTGGATGCAACAGTGGACGCCCTGCCGCCGCCGCCGACGACGCCACGGACTCGCGCCCGTCGTCCCCGCGCCTACGATGCGTGACATGACCGACAGGGAAGTGGCCTTGCATGTCGACGACGATGGCTTCGTCTGCCTCGTCGCCCCAGACACCTATGCCGGGTTTGTCGACGCCGATTGGACCCTTGACAAGCTGCTTGCCCGTTTTGTCGAGCAGATGAACCAAGGGACGCTGTTTGTCGCATTCCCCGGCCCCGACCATGCGCTGGAGCGCTTGACGTTTGGCGCGAACCTGCCCTCCCAGCAGGTCCAACGTGAGGCTTCCAACGTCGTTCAAGTTGGGCCAGAAGGCTTGTGGCTCACCGACTACACCGGGCTGACGATGGCCGCCCAGTTCGCGGACACAGGCCCGACCACGAACTACTCGGTGAAGCTGCCAGTCACGCCGGGACGGTATCTCGTTCGCCTCCACGAGTCTGACGGCGCGTTCCATTTGACTGTTTCGCCCGTCGACGCAAACGCGACCGTGCCACTTCGAGCGGTTCCGTGGTTCGAACTCTGATACTCCTGTAAACGGACTGCCTACGGGCCGCGGCTGTCGTCCGTCCCGTTACCCCAGCGACGGGAGATCCGGAATGTGTGGACGGTATGCGAGCACCAGCAGTCGCCAGGACCTGCTCTCGACCTTCGCAGCCACCGAAGCGGTCGGGGAGGAGTTGCCGCCGTCGTACAACGTCGCACCGACCCAGCGGGTGAACGTGGTGCTCGAGCGGGCGCCCCAAGGAGAGCCCGTGGGTGCCGCTCAACGTGGGAGGCATTGTGCAGTGGCTGGTCGTCGATCTACTTCCGTGAGGTCCTCCGCTCGGGCGGTCGCGCACCGCACGCGTCGCCCACGAGGCACATCCAAACGTGCACAGCGCGGTGCCCGGCCGCCGCTGTCCAGCAGTGCCCAGTGAGAGCAAGGCAACCCGCGGACCGGGAGAGATGAGTCTCGTCGTCGATCGCGAATCGCCGGCCTCGCTCCGGTCGGAGTTTCGGCACGGTCCAGGTACCGCATTCCGCGAAATTGCGGAAACCGAACATGCGGCCCACCCGCGACCGTGCCCGCGAGGATCGCCATCACCGCGAACAGCAGGGTGAGCCCGCCCGCCCAGACGATGAGGCCACCAATCAGCGGCCCGAGGGGCTGCCGCCGATCGCGCGGTCGCCGCAGGGGACCGGAGGCAGCTTCGGTGGCCGCGGAACTTGCAGACGCACCCTTCGCAAACCGAGGCCAACCCGGGGCTGACGCGTGCCTGCGGGACGCGGGCGGTTGCGGTCCCACGTACGGGGAGGTGCCGCTGGCATGGGCACGCGACGAGGGCGCGGCGGTTGCGGCGGCACGCGAGCGCTTTCGCTTCGCCGTGTCGGTTGGCCGGTGCTGGCCGAGTTGCAGAGCCCGGCCGCCTTCGAGGCAGCGAGCGAGTTGGTGACCGAGAACCACATGCGGAACCGATTCGGCTGCGGCCCGGATGTCGGTGCGCATCTCCCGGTCATACAGCGGTTTGTCGACGCCGGGTTCGATCGCCTCGCGCTCCTGGACGCCGGACCCGACCCCGACGGCTTCCGCGACTTCTTCGCCACCGAACTGTCGTCCCCGGCCCGGTCGTTGACGCCCGCGCGACGATCGCGTTTACGCGGGTCTGCTGCCGGGGTAGACAGTCGCAACTGAAGCACAGGAGGCGCGCCATGGGTACTTGCGAGAACTGCGGAAACGACTACGACAAGACGTTCACGATGACCACCGTCGACCGCTCCGGGGTATTCGACAGCTTCGAATGCGCCGCACAGGCGATGGCACCGCGGTGTGCCCGATGCGGATGCATCATCCTCGGGCACGGCGTCGAGGCTGCTGACGGTGTCATTTACTGCTGCGCGCACTGCACCCGCGAGGCCGGTGTCGTCGGCATCGCGGACCGGGCTTGATCGCTCAGTCGCGCACGATGCCGTCGAGCGGTTCCGGCCTTCGATGTTGTTCGATCAGTGCGCGCGCCATGGGCTGCGCCCGTCGCGCCGCTTTCGTGTCACCCTCCACCGCGGAGATTATCGCGCCCTTCATGAGGATGTGCCACGAACAGGCGAAACCCTCCGGGTCGCTCAGGCCGGCGCGCTCGGCACGTTCGCGCACAATGCTTCGGATCGTTTCGAGATGGGCGATGCAGGCTTGACCCGCGATGCTGTCGGGACCCAATTCGAGCAGCACCGAGATGAACGAGCATCCATCGAAGCCGGCACGGTCGGCAAAGAGGTCGTCGAAGACGTCGAAGATTGCCAGGAGTTGCTGTTCCGGTGTTTCTCCTCGGGCCCGAGACCGGTCGTCGACCAGTGCGAAGGTCCAGGTTGTTTCGCGAAGCTCGAGGAAGGCCAGAACAAGGTCGTTCTTCGTGTGAAAATGCTGGTAGAGCGTTGCCTTGGCCACGCCCGACTTTGCGATTATCTCGTTGATGCCGACATCGCGAATACCCCGTCTGGCGAACAGACGGTAGGCCGTGGTGAGGATGCGCTCGCGCGCGCCACCCGACCGAATCGGCGGGGATTCGAGCAGCCCGATCACAAGGTCCAGGGTACCCAAAATCAGCGGTGTACAGACATGTCTGGGCGTGCTACAACAGAGGAGGTTGAGAGCACAGCCGAACAGGTCCCACGCGACGTGATTGGCCGAGATGCGATCCCCGTCTCGCCGCAAATCGGCTTCTGGCCAGTGCGGGTCATCCGGAGCATGTGGACCGAAACTTCACGTTGTCAATGGAGGTTCGTCATGCCCGCTTCTACCACTCTCGTAGGCCGACTCATGGCCCCTCGCCCGGATCGCCCGGCGTACCGTCCGCTGGATCGCGGCGGTCGTTGTCATACTGTGGTGGTCGCTGTCCGCGGGGATCTCGACGCGACGGGCATCGACGACTTCAACAGGGTGCTCGATGTCGCTTTCGCGACCTGCTATCACGGGGTGGTAGTGGACCTCTCCGAGACTGACTTCATGAGCATTGGGGCTGCCGCCCAGTTGGCCGAGGCCAAACGGAGGGCTGTCCGCTCGCGCCTCGACATGGCGCTGGTCTCGAGTACACCGGCAGTCGCACATGTTCTGCAGGTGACGGGGCTGCGCCCCCTCTTCGGCGAGTACCCGTCGATCCGAGCGGCGGTGTCGGCGGAGTCGGCCGTGGAGGCGACCGACGATCGGGAGGGACTCGACCGCGACCGGCAAACGCTTGACGTATAGCCGGTCGGACGCGAGAACTGCTGTGTAACAGCATCTTTGAGGCCTGACCCGAAGGCTGGACGGCGCACTGCGGTCAGGGAGGTCACTTCTTGCCGCGGGCGGGGGACTTCGTTCCTGAACGGGACTTGCCGGTTCGGGCCTCGCCCTTCGCCCCACCGGTAGCTGTGGCCTTCGTAGCTCTCCGCCTGCCACCGGCGGTGGACTTCCTGGTGGTGCGCTTGCCTTGGCGGGTGCCCTTGCCCGGTCCGCCGCGCTTGCTTTTGCCGGTCGCGTCGACGCTGGCCTGCAACGCGGCCAAAAGGGTGGCGACGTCCTCGTCCTTCGCCTCGGTCGGAGCCGGCTGCTCGATGACATCATGGCCCTCTGTCTTCGCCTCGATCACCTTCTCGAGGGCTGTGCGGTAGTCGTCGTGGAACTTCTGCGGATCGAACACCGGCTCCGACATCGCGTCGACGAGGGAGCTGGCCATCTTGGTCTCGCGCGCTTCGAGGTGGGGGCCGGAGGAGGTCAGGAAGTCGAAGTCGGGTTCTCGGACTTCGTCGGGCCACAGCATGGTGTCGAGCATGATCAGGTCGCCGTAGACCCTCAGCACGGCGAGGGACTCGCGCTGCCGAATGGCGATCTTGGCGATCGCGACTTCGCCCGACTTGTTCAGTGCCTCGCGCAGCAGCACGTACGGCTTGACGGTCGGCAGCGGTAGCGCGGCAAAGTCGTCGTCTGTGAGAACTACTGTCCCTTCAGGTGTCTCGACGCCCTTCGCGATGTCCTCGTAGGGAACTTCGTCGCCGTCGACCTCGCAGATCCGACGGTAGTGGATACGGCCGCCGTCGCTGATGTACCTGATCGGAGGAGACGTCCTTGTCCTCGGTCGCTGCATAGAGGTTGACCGGTATCGCGACCAGCCCGAACGTCACGGTGCCCTTCCACATGGGTCGCATCTGTCCGCCTTTACTCCTTCGGTGTAGCCGCGATGAGAAAGTCACGGCGTCGCTGCGGCCGGTAGTCCGTCAGGTGGATGCCCGCTCGGCTTCCGCACGAAACCCCAGAGGCGGTTTGGCGCGGCACTGGATGGGGTATTGCAACTTCATGCCAGAGGCCAGAAGGTCGGGATCCAGCGAAGCCGACGTGGATGCTCCCGTGGAAATGCGCGTCGCCGCCGACATGGCTCAGTTGTCGGTGGTGCGTGCGATGGCCGAAACCGTTGCGGTGCTCAACGAGTTCAATCTCGACGAGGTATCCGACGTCAAGCTCGCTGTCGATCAGATCTGCTCGGATCTGATCGCCGATGCGATCGACGGCGCCGACCTGACGTGCCGATTCCAGCTGGCCGGGGACGTCCTGTGGGTACGGGTTTCGACGGACACCCGCTCAAACGCGGTCCCTGATACGCAGAGCTTCGGGTGGCACGTCCTGCGGGCCCTCACCGATTCGATCGCGGTGACACGAGACCCCCTCAACTCGGCAGGTCCCGGCTATCGCACAACCGTAGAGCTGACGAAGCTCAGGATCGGGACCTGAGTGCAGTCCGAACCCGCCGAACAAGGCCGACATGGCGCCTCCGAGACGGAGGACTACCGATCCGAGACGGACTACCGGGACGTCATCGGTCTGTTCGAACGTGCGGCGGAGACGAGCCCGGATGACGGTGGCGCGTTGCGCGACGAGATCGTCACACGATGCCTGCCACTCGCCGAGCACATTGCCCGCCGGTTCTGTGGACGGGGCGAACCGTACGACGATCTCCTGCAGGTTGCCAGGCTCGGACTGGTGAACGCAGTGGACCGATTCGACGTCGGCCGCGGATCGGACTTCGTCTCCTTCGCCGTACCGACGATCATGGGCGAGGTCCGCCGCCACTTCCGCGACACCGGGTGGGCGATGCGTGTTCCCCGGCGGTTGAAGGAACTGCACCTTCGAATTTCGAAAGCGGTCGGCACGCTGTCGCAACGGCTCGGGCGCGCTCCCACGGCCGGCGAGATCGCCGCCGAGATCGGAGTAGGAATCGACGAGGTGTCCGAGGGGCTGATCGCGGGCAGTGCCTACCAGACCGTCTCGATCGACGGGACTGTCCGCGGCCCGCCGGGGCACGAGACTCCGCTGGTCGACACGCTCGGCTGTGAGGATGCGGCACTCGAGACGGTCGAGGACTTCACCGCGGTAGGTCCGGCGCTGGCACGGCTGCCCGAACGCGAACGCACCATCCTTGCGCTCCGGTTCTACGGATCCATGACACAGACCCAGATAGCCGACCGTATGGGCATCTCCCAGATGCACGTGTCACGAGTCCTCGCGAAGACGCTGAACCACCTTCGTGAGGAGTTGGGTGGGGACTGAGGTTCGCGCACGGGCCAGCCTGTCTGCGCTGCGCCCTTTGGCGCAGTTTCTCACGAAGGCACCGCGGTGGTCATGTCTGCTCGCCCCCTGGATCGCCGTCACCTCTCAGTTGCCGCGCAGCGTGTTCGGCGGCCGGGTTCGCGGTGTCCTGGAGGGTCCGTCTCGCCGCCTCGGTGACGAGTTTGCGCGGATCCCGATAGCATTCGAGTGCGTCGCGTTGCCAGCGCGCCCCGTTCCCGAGTTCGCGCTGCCGGTCCAACATGGTTCGGACCCAGCGGTATTCACCGAGCTCGTCCAGGCAGTCGCGGGTGTGATCGACGAGCCGTGCCAACGCACGGGTGGCCGGTATCGACCCGGAGGTGCACGGATCGATGGCCTGTCCGTCCATGCCGTTCCTGGCGGCGAGCCAGTTCGCGGCCCGCAGGGTCTCGTAGTTGACGGTTGCCGGCGGATCGCCGCGCCGGATCGACATGAGCGCAGTCATCACGAGGGCGCGGATCAGGGTTGCAAGTAGGACCGCCTCGTCGACGGTCGGCTGTACGTCACACACACGGATCTCGACGGTTGGCAGGTGACACGACGGGCGGACGTCCCAATAGACCATGCGCTCGTCGAGGATCAGGCCGGAGTCGACCATGGTCGCGACTGCAGCATCGTACTTCTCGATCGACGCGAAGTACGGTGGCGGGCCTGCCGCGGGCCACCGGGACCACAGGATCGACCGCCAGGCTGCGAATCCGCTGTCGATGCCACAGTGCACGGCGGAATTCGCGCCGAGGGCCAGGAGAGTGGGCAGCCACGTGCGGATGTGGTTACACACCTGGATTCCGGTTTCACGATCAGCCACGGAGACGTGCACGTGGCATCCGCAGATACCCTGCTCGATCGTGAGGATGCCGAAGCGCTGGGACATCTGTCGATATCTGTCGCAGTCGCTGACCGGAAGTCTCGGCGGCCCGATCATCGGTGTGCCCACGGCCAGCAATTGACAGTCGTTGCGCAGGGCTGCCGCCGCGGCGATCGATCGTCCCTCGAGAAGACACGTACGAAGCCGGCGCGAATCGGCACAGACTGGCGAATTGATCTCGACCTGGCACTGGGACAGTTCCAACTGGAGGTCGGCGCCCAGCCTGGACGCGGTCGCCGCGACGGCGACATTCCGCATACTCGGTTCGCCGCTCACCGGGTCTACGAGGAGGAACTCTTCCTCGACGCCCATCGGCGGGGCTGCGGACGGGCCACCATCGCGGGGGCAAGCCTGGGTCGGGCTCATCTCGGGAGATTGCCCGCAGGGCGCGAGCTGAAACACGCGAGCTGAAACATAGGACTGGGGCTGCAGGGATTGGTGCCACCCTTGCCGATGCCGGAAGGGTGGGGCCCAAAACGGGCGGATGCTGTCGGATCGTTGCGTTTGGCCCGTGTGGTGGGCGGGTAGTCGGGTGGCGGCGACCCCCGTTGTCGCCGCGACCGCGAGTTCTCGGAGGTGCACGGACATGACAGACCGCGGAGCCGCCGGCCATGGCGCCGGTGGACAGGTGGGGCCGGACCCGAAGGACGAACAGCTTGACGCAGCGCGGGTGAACCACTGCGCCGGCCACCTGACCACCGACCAGGGGGTGCTGGTCGACCACACCGATGATGCGCTGAGCGCCGGCGAACGAGGACCAACTCTGTTGGATGACTTCCACTTCCGGGAGAAGATCACCCACTTCGACCACGAGCGGATCCCCGAACGGGTGGTGCATGCCCGCGGAGCGGGCGCCTACGGGGTATTCCGTCCGTACGACCGATCACTCTCGGAGTTCACCACCGCCGAGTTCCTCACGGACCCCGACGTCGAGACGCCAGTGTTCGTCCGATTCTCCACCGTCGCGGGGTCTCGCGGCTCCGCCGACACGGTCCGGGACGTGCGGGGGTTCGCGACCAAGTTCTACACCCGCCAGGGAAACTACGACCTTGTCGGGAACAACTTCCCGGTCTTCTTCATCCAGGACGGCATCAAGTTCCCGGACTTCGTCCACGCGGTCAAGCCGGAACCGGACAACGAGATGCCTCAGGCTCAGTCGGCGCACGATACGTTCTGGGACTTCGTGTCGCTGCAGCCGGAAACGCTGCACACCGTCATGTGGCTGATGTCGGACCGTGCGCTGCCGCGTAGCTACCGGATGATGCAGGGCTTCGGGGTGCACACCTTCCGCTTCGTCGACGACGACGGCCGAGGGACGTTCGTCAAGTTCCACTGGCGTCCGGCGCTCGGCACGCATTCGTTGGTGTGGGACGAGTGCCAGCAGATCGCGGGCAAGGATCCGGATTTCAATCGCCGCGACCTGTGGGACGCGATCGAGACCGGACAGTTTCCCGAGTGGGAACTGTGCGTCCAGCTGGTCGCGGAGGCCGACGAGCGGTCGTTCGACTTCGACCTGCTCGACGCCACCAAGTTGATTCCCGAGGAGCTGGTGCCGCTGCGGAAGGTCGGCCGGATGACCCTCAACCGCAACCCGGACAACTTCTTCGCCGAGACCGAGCAGGTCGCATTCCACACCGCAAATCTCGTGCCGGGCATCGACTTCACCAACGATCCGCTGCTGCAGGCCCGCAATTTCAGTTACCTCGACACGCAGTTGATTCGGCTCGGCGGCCCCAACTTCGCCCAGCTGCCGGTGAATCGGCCGATCGCCGAGGTGCACACCAGCGAACGCGACGGGTACGGGCAGCACACCATCGCGCAGGGGCGCACCAGCTATACCGAGAACAGCCTCGGCGGTGGCTGTCCCGCGCTGGCCGGCGAGGGCGCGTTCCGGCACTACACAGAGCGGATCGACGGCCGAAAGATCCGGTCCCGGAGCGGGAGCTTCAAGGACCACTACAGCCAAGCCCGCCTGTTCTGGAACAGCATGAGCGAGATCGAGCAGGACCACATCGTGACGGCATTCGGTTTCGAACTCGGCAAGGTTCGTTCCCACGAGGTCCGTGAACGTGTGCTGGTGCAGCTCAACCTGATCACGCATCTGCTCGCCGAACGAGTGGCGCCGACGATCGGACTGGCCGTGCCGGCGCACGACCTGATGATGGGAAACGGGCTTTCTTCCCCCGCGCTCTCACAGGTGGGCAAGCCGACCACAGGAATTGCGACCCGCAAGATCGCGGTGCTGGTGGCCGACGGCGTCGACGTCGTAGGCGTGCGGCGGTTCACCGAGACGATGGCAGAGATGGGGGCGACCGTGGAACTGCTCGGTCCCACCGAGGGCACGGTGGCCGGCGGAACTGGCGGCGAACTCACCGTCGATCGTGCGATCAACACGATGGCCTCGGTTCTCTACGACGCCGTGTTGGTCCCGTGCGGGCCTGCGAGCAACACAGCGCTCGCGGCGGATGGTGCCGCCGTGCACTTCGTCACCGAGGCGTACAAGCACGCCAAGCCAATCGCCGCCTTCGGTGTGGGCCTGGACCTGCTCCGGGCCGCGCGAGTCCAGGAGGACTTGGCCGAATCCGCCGACGTGGTCGAATCGCACGCCGTCGTCACCTCTGCCGCGGCGTCGGATGCATTGCCCTCGAAGTTGTTCACCGCCTTCGCTGACGCCCTGGCGCAGCACCGATCCTGGGACAGAGAAACGGGCTCGGTTCCCGGCTGAGCGCCAGCGGTGGCGCGGGCTTGCCACAACAGGTATCTCTCTCAACCGAAAGCGATCCAAAGGAGAAGTCGAATGCCGCGGAAGGGTTCCGACCCGCACCTGAAGGATCAGGAGGTGTACGAGGAACTTCGCAAGAAGGGTGACTCGAAGGAGAAGGCGGCTCGGATCTCGAACTCGGCCGCAACCCGTGGGCGTTCCAGCATCGGCAGGAAGGGCGGGGCAGCGACGGATTACGAGGACCGCACTGTCCCAGAGCTGAAGCAGCGCGCCAAGGAGGTTGGTCTCTCGGGCTACTCGAAATTGACGAAGAAGGAACTTGTCGACGCATTACGC
>NZ_JBFUHZ010000036.1:0-31856 GCF_056402135.1 Rhodococcus sp. P4_C10
GCGACGCGACGCCGTCACCGGTGCCGACGTCGGCGGTGCCGACGGGGACGCCGTCGACGGTGAACTCGACCTGACCGGCGTCCGGGATCGGCATGACGGTGGCGGCGAGGTTGACCGGGACGCCGACGGTCGCGGTGACCGGTTCGAGGACGGTGGTGGTGGTGTTGAAGTCGGCGTCGGTGACCGTCAGCTCGGATGCTGCCGACACGGAGTCCTGGTAGAGGCCGGTGCCGGTGAAGTGCGCGGTGAAGCTGTGCGTGGAGGCCTCGTCGAACTTGCGGGTGATCGAGGCGGTGCCGTTCGCCACGGTGACGGGCTCGCCGACGTTGACGTCGCCGTCCTTGAACTGCACCGTGCCGGCCGCGGTGGCCGGGGCGATCGTGGCCTCGATGGTGACGTCGGCGCCGACGACGGCGGTGGCCGGGACGGCCAGCGTGGTGGTGGTGGCGGTGGCGACGTTGACCGTCTGCGCGGGCGACGTCGAACCGACGAACCCGTTGCCGGCGGTGAAGACCGCCGTGATGGCATGCGCACCAATCGTGTCGAAGGTGTGGGGCAGGGTGGCCGTGCCGTTCACCACCGTGACCGGCCCGCCGATGTTAACGGTGCCGTCCTTGAACTGCACCGAACCGGGCGCGGTCGGGTCGACGGTCGCCGTGAGGTTGACCTGCTCGCCCGTGTTGGCGGTGGCGGGAGCGCTCACCGTGGTGTTGGTGATGACGTCCGCGGGAAGGACCTGGACGTTGACGTTGGCCGGGTTGAAGCCCTGCGTGCTGCCGAAGCTCCAGACGTCGTAGAACATGCCGCTGTTGAAGACACCCACCGGCGCATTTGCCGGCACCTTGTAGGTCACGGTGTAGGTCAGGTTCTGACCGCTCTTGACCACGAATCCGCCACCCAGGAAGCTGCACCCACTCGAGCACGTGGCCAACACGCTGCCGTCGGCTTCCTGCACGATGTTGGCGCCGCTGCCGGTGCCGGTGGCCGAGCCGCTCTCGTACACGAAGCCCGCCGGCGGGATGTCCCGGATCCTGGTGACGTAGCGCTCGACCCCGCTGTTGTGGATGACCTCGTTCTTGTAGGTCACGGTGTCGCCGGGCTTCAGCGTGGCGCCGGCAGTCCCGCCGACCACACTCTTCTTGTAGATGAGGTTGCTGCTCGAGCCCTGGTTGCTGGTCTGCCCCGGATCCGCCGAGGCCGGGCTCAGGCCCAGCAGGACCAGTCCGGCGGCAGCAGCCGCCGCGGTCAATGGTGTCGCGATGCGATGGGAGATGGACAGGCGCACTGTTGCTCCTCCGAATCCAAAGCCGCCGAGCGGCGGCGTGACGCGGCTGTGACCTCTATGGTGATTCAGATCACATTGATGTCACGGTGAGAGTAACGGCTCGGCAACAGAAACGAGGGCGCTTTCTGAACGATTGTCCAGAATTAGTCCGATCAATTAGAGAAGAAAGGCAAAGTAAATAAAATACCCAGTTGAGACGCGGGAAATGACAACGGCCCGGCGCCTCAACTGCTCGGAAATCCGAACAATCGAGACACCGGACCGTCGGCGCTCAGAACCCGGCAAACCGGGCAGGGCACCTTCTGGCTAACGCTGCGGGGCCGCCGTCGGGACGATCGGCGCAGGCAACGAGGTCGAACCCTCGAGGAAGGTGTCGACCGCGGCCGCACACGCGCGACCCTCGGCGATCGCCCACACGATCAACGACTGTCCACGACCCATGTCTCCGGCCACGAACACGCCGTCGACGTTGGTCGCCCACTCGTTGGAACGGGCGACGTTGCCGCGTTCGTTGAGATCGACGCCCAGGTCGGTGAGCAGACCCGGCTTCTCCGGACCGACGAAGCCCATCGCGAGCAGCACCAGGTCGGCCTCGATCTCGAAGTCGCTGCCTTCCTGCCTCTCGAAGCGGCCGTTCACCATCGCGACCTCGTGTGCCTTGAGCGCGGTGACCACGCCGTCCTTGCCCACGAATTCCTCGGTGTTGACCGAGAACACCCGCTCGCCACCCTCCTCGTGCGCCGAGGACACCCGGAACATCAGCGGGTACGTCGGCCACGGGGTGGAATCCGCGCGGGTCTCCGGCGGCCGAGGCATGATCTCGAACTGGTGCACGATCTCGGCGCCCTGGCGCAGCGACGTGCCGAGGCAGTCCGCACCGGTGTCGCCGCCGCCGATGATGACGACCTTCTTGCCGGCGGCCGTGATGGTCGGGGCGTCGAGGTCGCCCTGCTGCACGCGGTTCGCGATCGGCAGGAACTCCATCGCCTGGTGGATGCCGTCCAGCTCGCGCCCCGGGACCGGCAGGTCCCGCGCCTCGGTGGCACCGCCGGCCAGCACCACGGCGTCGAACTGCTCGCGCAGCGCGTCCGCCGTGATGTCGACACCCACGTTCACGCCGGTCTTGAATACGGTGCCCTCGGCCTCCATCTGCGCCAGCCGGCGGTCGATGTGCCGCTTCTCCATCTTGAACTCGGGGATGCCGTAGCGCAGCAGCCCGCCGATGCGGTCCTCCCGCTCGAACACCGTCACCGTGTGTCCGGCGCGGGTGAGCTGCTGCGCGGCTGCCAGGCCGGCCGGCCCGGAGCCGACGACCGCAATCTTCTTGCCCGTCAACCGGGTTGCATGCACCGGCTCGACCCAGCCCTCGTCGAAGGCGCGGTCGACGATCTCGACCTCGACCTGCTTGATGGTGACCGGGTCCTGGTTGATCCCCAGCACGCAGGACGCCTCGCACGGCGCGGGGCACAGCCGACCGGTGAACTCCGGGAAGTTGTTCGTCGCGTGCAGCCGCTCGATGCCGTCCTGCCACCGGTCCTTGAAGACCAGGTCGTTCCACTCGGGAATCAGATTCCCCAGCGGGCAACCGTTGTGGCAGAACGGGATACCGCAATCCATGCAGCGGCTGGCCTGGGTCTGGAGGGTCTCCTTCGGGAAATCCTCGTAGACCTCCTTCCAGTCCATCAGCCGCAGGGCGACGGGACGACGGACCGGCAGCTCGCGCGAACCGTGATTCAGGAAGCCGCTTGGATCACCCACGAGCTGCCTCCATGATCGCCTGGTCCACGTTTGCGCCCCGAATCTCGGCATCCTTGATTGCCATGAGTACCTTCTTGTAATCGCGCGGCATCACCTTCGCGAAATGATTGACCTGCTGGGACCAGTTGCCCAGAATGCGTTCGGCGACAGCCGATCCCGTTTCCGCACGATGACGCTCGACGATTGCCTTGAGCCACGCGGCGTCCTCGGGAGCGAGGTCCTCGAGGTCGACGAGCTCGGTGTTGAGGTTCGCCTCGAAGTCACGGTCCGGGTTGTAGACGTACGCCACGCCGCCGGACATGCCGGCGCCGAAGTTGCGCCCGGTGGAGCCCAGGATGACGACCTTGCCGCCGGTCATGTACTCGCACCCGTGGTCGCCGACACCCTCGACCACCGCGGTGGCACCCGAGTTGCGCACGGCGAAACGCTCGCCGACCACACCGCGGATGAAGGCCTCGCCGCTGGTGGCGCCGAACAGGATGACATTGCCGCCGATGATGTTGTCTTCTGCGACAAAGCCTTCCGCCGCCCGCAGCGGCGGCCGCAGCAGCAGCCGACCACCGGAGAGACCCTTGCCGACGAAGTCGTTGGCGTCGCCGTGCAGCCGCAGCGTCATGCCCTTCGGCACGAAGGCGCCGAAGCTGTTGCCCGCCGAACCGGTGAAGGTGATGTCGATGGTGTCGTCGGGCAGGCCCGCGCCGCCGTGCACCTTGGTCACCTCGTGGCCGAGCATGGTGCCGACCGTCCGGTTGACGTTGGTGATCTTCGACTCGAACTTCACCGGCAGGCCGCTGTCCACGGCCTCCCGGCTCTGCACGATGAGCTGCTGGTCGAGAGCCTTCTCCAGGGCGTGGTCCTGGGTTCCCGTGCAGTACAGGTCCTGGTTCATGAACGCCGACTCGGCCTTCACCAGGATCGGCGACAGGTCCAGCTTGGACGCCTTCCAGTGCGAGATCGCCTTGGCGGTGTCGAGGGCGGCGACCTGACCGACCGCCTCGACAAGGGTGCGGAAGCCGAGCTCGGCGAGCAGCTCACGCACCTCCTCGGCGATGAACATGAAGAAGTTCTCCACGAACTCGGGCTGGCCGTTGAAACGCTTGCGCAGCACCGGGTTCTGCGTCGCGACGCCCACCGGGCAGGTGTCCAGGTGGCACACGCGCATCATGATGCAGCCGGAGACCACCAGCGGCGCGGTGGCGAAACCGAACTCCTCGCCGCCGAGCAGTGCGGCGATCACCACGTCGCGACCCGTCTTGAGCTGCCCGTCCACCTGCACGACGATGCGGTCGCGCAGGCCGTTGAGCAGCAGCGTCTGCTGGGTCTCGGCGAGGCCGAGCTCCCAGGGGGCGCCCGCGTGCTTCATCGAGGTCAGCGGGGTCGCGCCGGTGCCGCCGTCGTGGCCGGAGATCAGCACCACGTCCGCGTGCGCCTTGGACACGCCCGCGGCGACGGTGCCGACACCCACCTCGGAGACCAGCTTCACGTGGATGCGGGCCTGCGGGTTGGCGTTCTTCAGGTCGTGGATCAGCTGCGCGAGATCCTCGATCGAGTAGATGTCGTGGTGCGGCGGCGGCGAGATCAGCCCGACGCCGGGCGTGGAGTGCCGGACCTCGGCCACCCACGGGTACACCTTGTGCGCCGGCAGCTGGCCACCCTCACCGGGCTTGGCTCCCTGCGCCATCTTGATCTGGATGTCGGTGCAGTTGGTCAGGTAGTGCGAGGTGACGCCGAAGCGGCCCGACGCGACCTGCTTGATCGCCGAGCGACGCGAGTCGCCGTTGGCGTCCGGGACGAACCGGGCCGGGTCTTCGCCGCCCTCACCCGAGTTCGACCGCGCGCCAAGGCGGTTCATCGCAATGGCGAGCGTCTCGTGTGCCTCGGCCGAGATGGAGCCGTAGCTCATCGCGCCCGTGGAGAACCGCTTGACGATCTCGGAGGCCGGCTCGACCTCGTCGATCGAGATCGGCTCGCGCAGGCCCTTCTTGAACTCGAAGAGGCCACGCAGCGACGCGATCCGCTCCGACTGGTCGTCGACCAGCTTGGTGTACTCCTTGAAGACCTCGTACTGACCGGTGCGGGTGGAGTGCTGGAGCTTGAACACCGTGTCCGGGTTGAACAGGTGGTACTCGCCCTCACGCCGCCACTGGTACTCGCCGCCGACCTCGAGCTCGCGGTGCGCGCGCTCCTCCGGGCGGTCCAGGTACGCGCGGGCGTGCCGGGCCGACACGTCGGCGGCGATCTCGTCGAGGCCGATGCCGCCGAGGTGCGAACGCAGACCGGTGAAGTACTCGTCCACCAGCTCCTGCGAGAGCCCGATCGGCTGGAACAGCTGAGCGCCGGTGTAGGAGGCCAGCGTGGAGATGCCCATCTTGGACATCACCTTGAGCACGCCCTTGCCGGCGGCCTTGATGTAGTTCTTGATGGCGGCGTCGCGGCTGATGTCGGTCAGCCCGCCGTCGTTGATCAGCTCGTCGATGGTCTCGAAGGCCATGTACGGGTTGACCGCGGCCGCGCCGAAGCCCACCAGCAGCGCCATGTGGTGCACCTCGCGGGCGTCACCGGACTCGATGACCAGACCCACCTGGGTACGGGTGCGCTCGCGGACCAGGTGGTGGTGCACCGCCGAGGTCAGCAGCAGCGACGGGATCGGCGCGTAGTTCTCGTTGCTCTCCCGGTCGGAGAGCACGATGATGCGGGCGCCGCCGGCGACGGCGTCGGAGACGCGCTGACGCACGTCGTCGAGGGCCTTCGCCAGGCCGGCGCCGCCGTCGGCCACCGGGTAGGTGCCGCGCACGATGACGCTGCGGAAGAGCGGGAAGCGCCCGTCGTCGTTGACGTGCACCAGCTTGGCCAGGTCCTCGTTGTGCAGGATCGGCTGGCTCAGGAGAATCTGCCGGCAGGACTCGGCGGTCGGGTTGAGCAGGTCGCCCTCCGGACCGAGGGTGCCGCCGAGGCTGGTCACGACCTCTTCGCGGATCGCGTCCAGCGGCGGGTTGGTGACCTGTGCGAACAGCTGCTGGAAGTAGTCGAACAGCACCCGCGGGCGGGTGGAGAGCACCGCGATCGGGGTGTCGGTGCCCATCGAACCGAGCGCCTCCGCGCCGGTCTTCGCCATCGGCGCGACGAGCAGGTTCACCTCTTCGTTGGTGTACCCGAACATCTGCTGACGCAGCAGCGCGCGCTGGTGGCTCATGTAGACGTACCGGCTGCTCGGCAGGTCGTCGATGTGCGTGAGGCCCTTGTCGATCCACTCCTGGTAGGGGTGCTCGCCGGCCAGCTCGGCCTTGAACTCGTCGTCGCCGACGATCCGGCCCTGCGCGGTGTCGACCAGGAACATCTTGCCCGGCTGCAGGCGGATCTTCCGGACCACCGTGGCGGGGTCGATGTCGAGCACGCCGACCTCGGAGGCCATCACGACCAGGCCGTCCTCGGTCACCCACAGGCGCGACGGACGCAGGCCGTTGCGGTCGAGGACCGCACCGATCACGGTGCCGTCGGTGAAGCAGACCGATGCCGGCCCGTCCCACGGCTCCATCAGCGCGGAGTGGTACTCGTAGAACGCCCGGCGCGCCGGGTCCATGCTCTCGTGGCGCTCCCAGGCCTCCGGGATCATCATCAGCACGGCGTGCGGCAGGCTACGGCCACCGAGGTGCAGCAGCTCGAGCACCTCGTCGAAGCGCGCGGTGTCGCTGGCACCGGGGGTGCAGACCGGGAAGATCTTGTCGAGCGCGCCCTCGCCGAAGACGTCGGTCTTGATGAGGGCCTCACGGGCCCGCATCCAGTTCTCGTTGCCGCTGACGGTGTTGATCTCACCGTTGTGCGCGACGCGCCGGTACGGGTGGGCCAACGGCCACGAGGGGAACGTGTTGGTGGAGAAGCGCGAGTGGACCAGGCCCAGCGCGCTCTCCATCCGGTCGTCCTGCAGGTCCACGTAGAACCCGCGCAGCTGCGGCGTGGTGAGCATGCCCTTGTAGACGTACGTCTGCCCGGACAGGCTCGGGAAGTACACCGTCTCGCGACCGGTGGCGTCCTTGCCCGCGCCGGCGGTGCCGAGCTCGTGCTCGACCCGCTTGCGGATCACGAAGGCGCGGCGCTCGAGGTCCATGCCGGTGACCGACGCGTCGGGCGCGGCGATGAAGATCTGACGGAACGTCGGCATCGCGTCGCGAGCGAGCGCGCCGAGCGAGGAGTCGTCCGTGGGGACCGCACGCCAGCCGAGGACCGCCAGGCCCTCCTCGACGACGATCTTCTCCACCGCGGCGACGGCGGCCTCGACGTCGGCGGCGGACTGCGGGAGGAACGCCATGCCGGTCGCGTAGGCGCCCTCGGCGGGCAGCTCGAAGTCGACGATCGCACGGAAGAACCCGTGCGGCACCTGGAGCAGGATGCCGGCGCCGTCACCGGTGTTGGGCTCGGAGCCGGCCGCGCCGCGGTGCTCGAGATTCACCAGCGCGGTGATCGCCTTCTCGACGATGTCGCGGCTGCGGCGACCATGCATGTCCACCACGAATGCGACACCACAGGCGTCGTGCTCGTTCGCGGGATCGTAGAGGCCCTGGGGTCCCGGAGACCCGTGGCCTGGAAGTTGCTTCATACCTAGCCTTCGTATGCCATCTAGTAGATGCACCGACGACCAGCAACGCTGATGGCCATCACAGAACAGGCGCCGAGCCTCGGTGATCGGCGCGCCCACGTCAGCCGTCGACGTCGACGTAGGGCGGGATCTGCCCCGCGTTTCAGACGACTCGACTGAGTGGCTCGTTGGACAGTGTGAGTCCAGCGTGTACAGAAACGATAATTCAGGTCCCCCGGCAAATCGCAACCAAGGCTCCCCTTTCTACCCTGTGACCTGTAGCTATACCGGGGAATCACAGGGCAAGTGCGGTTCACATCACAGCGTAATCCACCGCGCAAGAGGTGACGTGAGCATCGCGAGAAGAGGTCAGCGACCGCGAGCGCGGCACCGGAGCCGAGAAGAATTCGGGTGGAGAACCCGGAAAAAAACTACTGGCCGCAGCGATTAGATCAGCTGCGGCCAGTGTGGTGGGCGAAGGGGGACTTGAACCCCCACGTCCCGAAGGACACTGGCACCTGAAGCCAGCGCGTCTGCCATTCCGCCACTCGCCCGGAGCGACGGGAGAAACATTAACACGACCACCCCGGAAAACACGATTCGCCCCCCTCACCTGCGACTAAGCCCATAGACGGCCCCTGCCCAGGGCGAAGGTAGATATCATGCAAGGGCGGCCACCGTGGCCGCGACACGCGGAGCAGCAGAGGAGGCACCATGGGAATCGTCCAACGCTTCGAACGTCGACTCCAGGGCGCCGTCGGCGACGCCTTTGCCCGGGTGTTCGGCGGCGGTGTGGTCCCCCAGGAAGTGGAGGCCGCACTCCAGCGTGAGGCGTCCGACCGGGTGCAGCAGTTGGACGGTGGTCACCTGTTGGCGCCGAACGACTACGTCATCACCGTTGCGGACTCCGATCACGACGAGCTGTCGGCGGACCGGGACTTGACAGTCAAGGCCTTCGCCCGACACCTTGAGGGCTTCATCCGCGACCAGGGGTGGCAGACCTACGGGCCCATCACGGTTCGGTTAGAGTCGTCGACCTCGCTGCACACGGGCCAATTCCGTACCAGCGGTGCGGTGGACCCGGACTCGGGGACGTCGCGACCGGGCGCGGCACAGCAGTACGTCCCGCCCGCGCAAGCACGACCCGTACCCCGACCCTCCGCACCATTGAACCCAGGAGCTGGCTACATGACGCAGAACTCAGGCTTCGGCCCTAACGAGCCCGCGGACGGCCGCGGCGAGGGTCGATCCGGGTACCAGCAGGACCACCCGGTGAACGGGTACGCCCGCAACGGCAGCGCCTACCCGAGCGCGCCGGCCCAGGGCGGATACGACCAGGCCTACGGGTCCAGCCAGCAAAACGGGTACGCCCAGAACGGCTACGGACAGAACGGCGCCGACTACCCGGCGGCGCAGGGTTCCCCGGCACCGACCGCGCAGTCGCAGCCGAGTGCGCAGCAGGGTTACGACTACCCCGCGAACCCGTACCCGCCGGCCGACTACCCCGCGAACCCGTACCCGCCGGCCGACTACCCGGCCAACCCGTACCCGCCGGCCGACTACCCCGCGAACCCGTACCCGCCGGCCGACTACCCCGCGAACCCGTACCCGCCGGCCGACTACCCGGCCAACCCGTACGCGGGCAGCGAGTACCCGGCCTACGGACAGCAGTACAGCGCCGAGCCCACCGGCTTCGACGCCAACCGGACGTTCACCGCGACCCTCCAGCTCGAGGACGGCAGCGGCCGCAACTTCCAGCTCCGCGAGGGCCGGAACGTGATCGGACGCGGCCAGGAGGCACAGTTCCGGCTGCCCGACACCGGCGTCTCGCGGCGGCACATCGAGATCCGTTGGGACGGGCAGATGGCCATGCTCTCCGATCTCGGGTCCACCAACGGCACCACCGTCAACGGTGCGCCGGTACAGGATTGGCAGCTCGCCGACGGCGACGTCATCCGGGCCGGCCACTCGGAGATCCTGGTTCGTATCGTCTGAGCCGCCCCTGAACCACGCCACACCGAACCCACCGCCCCGCCACCCACGGAATGTCGGCCAGACTCCGTAAGGTGGTGGCGAACTTCGTATTGCGATCAGCACCCGCCGTATCGCCATAGGATGCTGCCGAAACGACGAATACCGAGACGACGAACACACGGGGAGACCCGTCTCGCCAGAGGAAGAGGTGGACCGCTGTGCAGGGACTCATCCTGCAGTTGACCAGGGCGGGCTTCCTGCTGCTGTTGTGGCTGTTCGTGTGGGCGGTGCTGCGCACCCTGCGAGGCGACGTCTACGCAGGCTCCGGTGTGCGGGTTCCGCAGCGCTACAGCCGAACCGCCTCGGGGGTGCTGCCGTCGTTCGGCAAGCCGAAGGTCGCCAAGAACCTCGTCGTCACCCAGGGCGCGCTGGCCGGCACCCGGATCACCCTCAGCACCCAGCCGGTGCTGATCGGGCGCGCCGACGACTCCACCCTCGTGCTCACCGACGACTACGCGTCCACCCGCCACGCCCGGCTCTCGCCGCGTGGAAGTGACTGGTACGTCGAAGACCTCGGATCCACCAACGGCACCTACCTGGACCGGGCGAAGGTGACCACCGCGGTGCGCGTCCCGCTGGGTACCCCGGTGCGCGTCGGCAAGACCGTGATCGAGCTCCGCCCGTGACCCTTGTGCTCCGCTACGCGGCCCGCAGCGACCGCGGTCTCGTGCGCTCGAACAACGAAGACTCCGTGTACGCCGGCGCCCGTCTGCTGGCGCTGGCCGACGGCATGGGCGGCCACGCGGCGGGCGAGGTCGCCTCGCAGCTGATGATCGCCGCGCTGGCCCACCTCGACGACGACGAGCCCGGCGACGACCTGCTCGGCAAGCTCGAGGCCGCCACCCGCGAGGGCAATGCCGCGATCGCGGACCAGGTCGAGGAGGAGCCCGAGCTCGACGGCATGGGGACCACGCTGACCGCGATCCTGTTCGCGCGCAGCAAGCTGGGCCTGGTCCACATCGGCGACTCCCGCGCCTACCTGCTGCGGGACGACGTGCTGACCCAGATCACCCGGGACGACACCTTCGTCCAGTCCCTGGTCGACGAGGGCCGGATCACCGCCGAGCAGGCGCACACGCATCCGCAGCGCTCGCTGATCATGCGGGCGTTGACCGGCAACGAGATCGAGCCCACGCTCACCGTCCGCGAGGCACGCACCGGCGACCGCTACCTGCTCTGCTCGGACGGGCTCTCCGACGTCGTCAGCGACGAGACCATTGCCGAGGTGCTCCGCAACGACACCCCCGGCGACTCCGCCGACCGGCTGATCGAGTTGGCCCTGCGCAGCGGCGGCCCCGACAACGTCACGGTGGTGGTGGCGGACGTCATCGACGTGGACTACGGCCAGAGCCGGCCCATCGTGGCCGGCGCCGCATCCACCGAGGAGGAAGAGGACGCCCCGCCGCCGGACACCGCGGCCGGCCGAGCCGCCGCGATGCGGCCGCCGCGTGCCACCCCGCGCCGGGTCCCGCTGCCCGCCGATCCCGAGCCGACGACCAAGCACCACCGGCTCCGCTGGATCGTGTTGGCGCTGAGCCTGATTGCCGTGGTCGTGGTGGGCCTGCTGGTCGGCCGCAGCCTGATCCGCGGGAACTACTACGTGGGCACGAGCGAGGGCCATGTGGCAGTGCTGCAGGGCGTTCCCGGGTCGGTGCTCGGCTACTCGCTGCAGGAGGTCAACCTCGTCGGGTGCGTAACCGACAACGGGGAGCTGAGCCTGCTCGGACCCGACACGCCGCCGGTGGACTGCGCCCTCCTGACTGTGGACGACTTGCAGCCGTCGGCACGCGAGCAGGTGCGGGCCGGGCTGCCGTCGGGCTCCCTCGACGACGCGAAGAGCCAGATGACCAGGCTCACCACCGGGGACCTGCTGCCGGTCTGCCGCGAGCCGGCGCCGGCCCCGACACCGCCGCCTCCGCCGCCGCCCGCGGGCCCGGAACCCGCCCCAGCCGGCCCCGTGCCCCCGCCTCCCCCGCCCGTCGCCGAGCCGGTGCTGCCCCCGCCGTCGGAGACCGTCCCGCCACAGGTCCCGGGCCAGAACTGCAGGACCGGTCACTGATGTCTGTCTCCGCGGCACAGTCGGGGGGCTCCTTCCCGAGTCCGCCGGGTGGATTTGCCCCCGCACCCGAACAGTCCAACCGTCGCAACGTCGAGCTCCTGCTGATCTGCGGCGCCATCGCGATCACCTTCCTGTCGCTGGTGCTCGTCGAGGCCAGCCAGGAGCAGACGCTCACCTGGGACCTGGCCAAGTACGGCTGCGCGTACTCGGTCCTGTTCCTGATCGCGCACGCCGCGGTCCGGCGGTACGCGCCGTTCGCGGACCCGTTGCTGCTCCCGATCGTGGCGCTGCTCAACGGGCTCGGGCTGGTGTTGATCCACCGCCTCGACCTCGCGGACGCGGCCACCGCCGCGTACCTGAACCGGCCGATCCCCTCCCCCGACGCCAACCAGCAGGTGCTCTGGACGGCGCTCGCGATCGCCGGCTTCGTGGCGGTCCTGGTGCTGCTGCGGGACTACCGGCTGCTGGCCAAGTACAGCTACACCCTCGGCCTCGCCGGGCTGGTGCTGCTCGCCCTGCCCGCGCTGCTGCCGTCGTCGATGTCCGAGGTCAACGGCGCGAAGATCTGGATCAAGCTGCCGTTCTTCAGCATTCAGCCGGGTGAGTTCGCGAAGATCCTGCTGATCGTCTTCTTTGCCTCGGTGCTGGTGTCCAAGCGGGAACTGTTCACCACCGCCGGCAAGCACTTCTTCGGCATGGACCTGCCCCGGGCCCGCGACCTCGGCCCGATCCTGGTCGCCTGGGTGGTCTCGATCGGCGTCCTGGTGCTCGAGAAGGACCTCGGCACCTCGCTGCTGCTGTTCAGCACGGTCCTGGTGATGCTCTACATCGCGACCGAGCGTGTCGGCTGGCTGCTGATCGGCGCCGGACTCGTCATCGTCGGGTTCGTGTTCGCCTACCAGTTGTTCGGCCACGTCCGGGTGCGTGTCGACACCTGGATCGACCCGCTCGGCGACTACAACAACACCGGCTACCAGATCTCGCAGTCGTTGTTCGGCCTCGCCACCGGCGGGCTGGCGGGTACCGGGCTCGGCAGCGGCCGGCCGTCGCAGGTGCCGTTCGCCAAGACCGACTTCATCGTCGCCACCATCGGCGAGGAGCTCGGGCTGATCGGCCTCGCCGCGGTGCTGATGCTGTTCCTGATCTTCGTCATCCGCGGGCTGCGGACCGCGCTGGCGGTGCGCGACAGCTTCGGCAAGCTGCTCGCCGCCGGGTTGTCCTTCACCGTCGCGATCCAGGTGTTCGTGGTGGTCGGCGGCGTCACCAAGTTGATCCCGCTGACCGGCCTGACCACCCCGTTCATGTCGTACGGCGGCTCGTCGCTGCTGGCGAACTACCTGCTGCTCGCGCTGTTGATGAAGATCTCCGACTCCGCCCGCACACCACCGGCACCGAAGAAGAAGGGACCCGCTCCGATCGCGGACGCCCCGACCGAAATGTTGAGGCGCAAATGAACACCCCGCTCCGCCGCGTCGCGATGGCCGTGATGGTGATGGTCGTGGCCCTGCTCGCCAACGCCACGTACGTGCAGGTCATCAAGGCCGACAGCCTGCGCACCGACCCGCGCAACTCGCGGGTGCTGCTCGACGAGTACTCCCGCCAGCGCGGCCAGATCTCGGCCGGCGGCGAGGTGCTCGCGGCGTCGGTCCCGATCGACGACCGGTACAAGTACCTGCGCACCTACCCGCCGAACCCGGCGGCGCCGTCGAGCCCCTTCGCGAACGCGCCGGTCACCGGCTTCTACTCGATGCTGTACGGCAACACCGGTCTCGAACGGACGGAGGACTCGGTGCTCAACGGCTCCGACAGCCGGCTGTTCGGCCGCCGCTTCTTCGACCTGGTCTCCGGCCGGGACCCGCGTGGCGGCAACGTCATCGCCACCGTCGACCCGGTGGTGCAGCAGGTCGCCTACGACCAGCTCACGGCGAAGGGCTACACCGGTTCGGTGGTCGCGATCCGGCCGAGCACCGGTGAGGTGCTGGCGATGGCGAGCACCCCCAGCTACGACCCGAACCTGCTGGCCAGCCACGACGGCGCGGTGAGCACCGAGGCGTGGGAGACGCTCAACAACGACCCGGACAAGCCGCTGCTGAACCGGGCCGTCTCGCAGACCTACCCGCCCGGCTCGACGTTCAAGGTGGTGGTGACCGCCGCCGCCCTGGAGAACGGCGCCAACCCGGACGAGCAGCTGACCGCCGCCCCGAACATCACGCTGCCGGGCACCACCACCACGCTGGAGAACTACAACGGTTCCACCTGCGGGTCGAACCCGACGGCGTCGCTGCGCGAGGCGTTCGCCCGCTCCTGCAACACCGCGTTCGTCGAGCTCGGCATCAAGACCGGCGCCGACGCGCTCAAGGACCGGGCCACCGCGTTCGGCATCGAGCCGGACTCACCGGGCATCCCGATCCCCGTCGCCGACAGCACCGTCGGCCCGATCCCGGACGACGCCGCGCTCGGCCAGAGCAGCATCGGCCAGCGCGACGTGGCCATGACCCCGCTCGAGAACGCGGTGGTCGCCGCGACCGTCGCCAACGGCGGTGTCCGGATGGAGCCGCACCTGGTCTCGCAGCTGGAGAGCCCGGACCTGTCCAGCCTGGCCACCACCACCCCGCAGTCCAAGGGCCAGGCCATCTCCCCGCAGGTCGCGGCGACCCTGACCGAGCTGATGATCGGGTCGGAGAACAACACCGGTGGCGGCAACAAGATCCCCGGCGTGCAGATCGCGTCGAAGACCGGGACCGCCGAGCACGGCACGGACCCCCGCAACACCCCGCCGCACGCCTGGTACATCGGGTTTGCGCCGGCTCAGGACCCGCAGATCGCGATCGCGGTGATCGTCGAGGACGGTGGCGACCGGGCCCTGGCCGCGACGGGCGGCTCGGTGGCCGCACCGATCGGGCGGGCCGTCATCGCCGCCGGGCTGCGGCAGGGGAGCTGACGGAGATGAGTCTGAACAACGGCGCGGTCATCGCGAACCGGTACCGGCTGCAGGGGCTGATCGCCACCGGCGGCATGGGCCAGGTGTGGGAGGCCACGGACAACCGGCTGCACCGCCGGGTGGCCGTCAAGGTGCTCAAGTCCGAATTCAGTACCGACCCTGAGTTCCTCGAGCGGTTCCGGACCGAGGCCCGCACCACGGCGCGGCTGAACCACCCGGGCATCGCCGGCATCTACGACTACGGCGAGACCAACGACAGCGTCGGCCAGTCCACCGCGTACCTGGTGATGGAACTGGTCAACGGCGAGCCGCTCAACGCCGTGCTGGCCCGCGTCGGACGGCTCTCGCTGCCGCACGCGCTGGACATGCTCGAGCAGACCGGCCGGGCGCTGCAGGTGGCGCACGAGGCGGGTGTGGTGCACCGGGACGTCAAGCCCGGAAACATCCTGATCACTCCGACCGGCCAGGTGAAGATCACCGACTTCGGCATCGCCAAGGCCGTCGAGGCGTCACCGGTGACGCGGACCGGGATGGTGATGGGCACCGCCCAGTACATCGCCCCGGAGCAGGCGCTCGGACAGGACGCGTCGCCGGCCAGCGACGTCTACTCGCTCGGCGTGGTCGGCTACGAGGCGTTGGCGGGGTTCCGCCCCTTCACCGGCGACGGCGCGCTGACCGTCGCGATGAAGCACGTGCAGGAGTCGCACCCACCGCTGCCCGCGGACGTGCCGCCGAACGTGCGCGAGCTGATCGACATCACGATGACCAAGGACCCGGCCGCCCGCTACGCCACCGGCGGCGAGTTCGCCGACGCGGTCGCGGTGGTCCGGTCCGGTGCCCGCCCGCCGATGCCCGGGACCGGTCGTCCGACCGGAGTGACCGCCGTCGTTCCGGGAGTTCCCGCCGCGGTCGGCACCCAGATGATGCCGACCTCGCAGGCCGAATATGCTGGCCCCGAGACCGGCGCGGAGCCGCCACCCTCGGGCCTGACGCAAGGCCAGAAAGTGCTGGCCTGGGGTGCCGGTGGGCTGCTGCTGGTGGCCCTGCTGGTCGCCGGGGGAATGCTGCTGTTCGGCGGCAACACCTCCACGCCACAGCCCTCGCGGCCGGCGCCCACGCTGGCGCCTGCCACCAGCAGCCACCGACCGACTACCACCACCACCCGGCCGCCGAGCACCACCACCACCGAACCCGAGACCACCACGTGGACGACGGAACCGACGACGACCACCACCGAGCCGCCGACCACGACTCGGACGACCAGACCGACCACCACCACCACCGAGCCCGAGACCACCACCACGGAGCCCGAGTCCGAGACCGAGACCACCACCACGGCCGCGACTACGACCACCACCACGGCCACGCAAGGACAGCCATGACCACACCGCACAAACTCTCCTCCCGCTACGAGCTGGGCGAGATTCTCGGCTTCGGTGGCATGTCCGAGGTGCACCTTGCGAGGGACATGCGGCTGAGCCGCGATGTGGCGATCAAGGTGCTGCGGGCCGACCTCGCCCGGGACCCCACGTTCTACCTTCGGTTCCGCCGCGAGGCGCAGAACGCGGCGGCGCTGAACCATCCGGCGATCGTGGCCGTCTACGACACCGGCGAGGCCGAGACCGACGGCGGACCGCTGCCGTACATCGTGATGGAGTACGTCGAGGGCGACACGCTGCGCGACATCGTCCGTCGCGAGGGCCCGATGCCTGCCCGTCGCGCCATGGAGGTCATCGCCGACGTGTGTGCGGCGCTGGACTTCAGCCATCGCAACGGGATCGTGCACCGCGACATCAAGCCCGCGAACATCATGATCAACCGGGCCGGCGCGGTGAAGGTGATGGACTTCGGCATCGCCCGGGCCATCTCCGACAGCTCCAGCCCGATGACGCAGACGGCGGCCGTGATCGGCACCGCCCAGTACCTCTCGCCCGAGCAGGCCCGCGGCGAGCAGGTCGACGCCCGCTCCGACGTGTACTCGCTCGGCTGTGTGCTGTTCGAGATCCTCACCGGCGAGCCCCCGTTCAAGGGCGACTCCCCCGTCGCGGTGGCCTACCAGCACGTCCGCGAGGATCCGGCGTTGCCGTCGTCGGTGAACCCCGACATCCCGCGTGAGCTGGACTCGGTGATCCTCAAGGCGATGAGCAAGAACCCCGCGAACCGGTACCAGAGCGCCGCCGAGATGCGCAGCGACCTGGTGCGGGTGCTCGGCGGTCAGCGTCCGAGCGCACCGATGGTGATGAACGACGAGGACCGCACCACCATCCTGGGTGCGGTGGACTCGGTCGGCCGCTACCAGGCCGCGGACCCGGCGACACCGGCACCGCTGTCGGCCGCGCCCGCCGCGACGCCGCCGCCGCCCGCCGGCCGCCGGACGATGCGCATCGCCCTGCTCTCGATCGCCGCACTCGTAGTGGTCGGCATCGTCGGCGCGTTCCTGTGGGCGCTGGGCCCGGGGTCGAAGGCCGAGCCGGTGATCGTGCCGGACGTCGCGAACAAGTCGTCGCAGGCCGCGCAGACCGCGCTGCAGAACGAGGGGTTCCGGGTTCAGACCCAGCCGAAACCCAGTGACACGATCGCCAGCGGCAACGTGATCGGCACGATCCCCGTCGCGGGCACCAAGGCCGACGAGGGCACCACGGTGACCCTCGACGTGTCCACCGGACCGCAGCAGGTTCAGGTGCCGGACCTGTCGGGGATGAGTCAGTCCCAGGCCGCGCAGGCGCTCGACGCGGCCGGCCTGGCCCTCGACCCGGCCCCCGAGCGCAGCCCGTCGGCCACCTCCGAGGTGGACAAGGTGGTCGCGCAGACCCCGAGCGCCGGGTCCAACGTAGAACTCGGGGGCGCCGTCAAGCTGACCCTGGGCAGCGGTCCCGAACAGGTCCGGATCCCGAACGTGGTGGGCCAGAAGCTCGAGGTGGCGCAGCCGAACATCGAGGGCGCCGGGTTCAAGGTCGAGGTCGAGAACATCGACTCCGGCCGGCCCAAGGGCGAGGTCGTCTCCACCGAGCCGGGCGGCGGCGAGTCCGCGGCCCGCGGCACCACCGTCAAGGTGCAGGTGTCCAACGGCAACATGATCGACATGCCGAACCTGAGCGGCATGTCCGTCTCGCAGGCACTGGACACGCTGCGCAGGGCCGGCTGGTCCGGCACCACGAGTCAGCTGTCACAGCGCCCGGAGCCGACGCTGGAGACCGACCTGGTCGGCAAGATCGTCACCCAGGCGCAGCCGCCGGGCTCCGAGGTGGCCAAGACGGCGAGCATCTCCGTCGGCATCGGCCAGTTGGGCATCCCCACGATCCCGCGCTAGGCACCCGCAGCATCACGTCGGGTGAACGGAACCGTTCACCCGATCAGATCGAACGAACGGCCCGTCCACCCGGCAAGATCCGACCGGACGGGCCGTTCGCCCGTCTCCGACCACGCGACGCTTGACGCTGCTTCGACGGCCCCCGAAGCTGGGTCATGCAATCGATTGCATGAACGCTCCGGCAAGTGCTCGACGCCATGTCGGCCGACTGCCGCCGACTGGAAGACCGAGGACCTCATGGCCGACCCCCAGACGATCACGCAGCTCTTTGCCCTCGACTCCGTCCTGGACACCGAGGAGATCGCCGTGCGCGAGACCGTCCGACGCTTCGCGGCGGATCGGATCAGGCCGCACATCGCCGAGTGGTTCGAGGCCGGGGCTCTGCCCGCCCGCGAACTCGCGAAGGACCTCGGTGGGATGGGCCTGCTCGGCATGCACCTCGAGGGATACGGCTGCGCGGGCATGAGCGCGACGTCCTACGGCCTGGCCTGCCTGGAACTCGAGGCCGTCGACTCGGGCATCCGGAGCCTGGTGTCGGTGCAGGGCTCGCTGGCGATGTTCGCCATCCACCGGTTCGGCTCCGAGGAGCAGAAGCAGGAGTGGTTGCCGCGGATGGCGGCGGGCGAGGCGGTCGGCTGCTTCGGGCTGACCGAACCCGACTTCGGCTCCAACCCGGCCGGCATGCGCACCGCCGCCCGCCGCGACGGCGACGACTGGGTCCTGCGCGGCACCAAGATGTGGATCACCAACGGCTCGATCGCCGACGTGGCGGTGGTGTGGGCCCGCACCGACGACGGCGTCCGCGGGTTCGTGGTGCCCACCGACACCCCCGGTTTCTCGGCGCCCGAGATCAGGAACAAGCTCTCGCTGCGGGCCTCGGTCACCGCCGAACTGGTGCTCGACGACGTGCGCCTGCCCGCCTCGGCGATGCTGCCGGAGGCGCGCGGGCTGTCGGGGCCGCTGAGCTGCCTGAACGAGGCCCGCTTCGGCATCGTGTTCGGTGCGCTCGGCGCCGCGCGCGACTGCCTCGAGACGGCGATCGACTACGCGAAGACCCGCGAGGTGTTCGACCGGCCGCTCGCCGCCTTCCAGCTGACCCAGGCGAAGCTCGCCGACATGGCGCTCGAACTCGGCAAGGGTCAGCTGCTGGCCGTGCACCTCGGCCGCCTCAAGGACCGCCACGAACTGCGACCCGAGCAGGTCAGCCTCGGCAAGCTGAACTCCGTCCGGGAGGCGATCGCGATCGCACGTGAGTGCCGAACCATCCTCGGCGCCAACGGAATCACCCTCGAGTACCCCGTTCTGCGACACGCCAACAACCTGGAGTCGGTGCTCACCTACGAGGGCACCTCCGAGATGCACCAGCTGGTGATCGGCCAGACGCTGACCGGCGAGTCGGCCTTCCGGTAGCGGGTCAGCCCCACCACACCGCGTAGAGCCCGAACACGCCGATCAGCCCCACGACGACGCCGGTCGCGGTCACGGCGACCACCGCGGGCGCCACGGACCCGCGGGACAGTCCCCGGCAGGCCCGGGCGTACCGGCGGCGTTGGGCGAGGAGGATGGCCGCGGCCGCCAGCACCGCCACCGCGGCCGGGAGCAGCGCGATCACCCCGCGGTGCGGCAGCCAGCGCACGAACATCAGGCTCACCACGACCAGCGACAGGAGGGTGCGTTCCCACGCCAGTGCCGTCCGCTCGGGCTGCAACCCGGGATCGGAGTGCATCGCGGCCTCCGGCGGCGGGCCGGGGTGCGCGGTCGGTGCCACGGCTCCTACTGCGCCAGGACCACGACGGCCAGCGCCGCGCCGACGACGGCGCCGGCGATCCCGAGCAGGGGTGCCAGGAGGGGGAGGTGGAGCGCAGACCCCGTCCGCATTCGCCGCTCGACCAGCAGCCACCGGCGGACCGCGCCCAGACTCATCAGCGTGCCCAACACGAGCAGCAGCGTCGTCACGGCGGTGTGCACCGGTTGCGGGAAGGCCTCCGCGGCAAACACGTCGAGGCCGACCCCGGCGGCGACGAAGCCCAGCGACGTTCGGATCCAGGCCAGGAAGGTGCGCTCGTTCGCCAGCGTGAACCGGGGGTCGGGTTCGACCCCGTCGGGCAGCAACTGCCGGGAGATCCGGTCGCGCGCCGGGGCTGCGGGCGCCGGGGAGGAAAGATTCGTCATCACGCCCTCGGGTGCTCGCGGTGACGCCGGTGAACGCGGGCAGGCCAGAGGCCACCGCTGTTTGGCGATGTCACACTCGTCATGGGGATACAACCCAGTATGACGACAGTTAGCCCTGCATACAATCGGCTCTTTCCACTGCCGGTCGACTATTGTCCTGTGACATGTCACAGGATATGTCCGCCGACCTGGCCGCGGTCCTGGATCGACTCGACCGTGAGCCGGACCGACTGTTCCCCCACATCCGCAGTGCGGCCGCGGCCGACTCCGAGTACCTGCGCACTCCCCTGCTCGACGCCACCGCCGAACACAGCGCGCGGCAGTTCATCCGGCTCCTGACCCGGGCGGGCCGCGACGGGAGCCTGCCCGAGGCCGCCGACTGCCGCGACTTCGCCGACCGGGCCCGGGACCGGGCCGCGGAGGGACTGCCGGTGGTCGAACTCCTCGACGGGTACCACGTCTGCCTGCAGGTTCTCTGGGAAGAGATCCTGGACGTGACGCCGCCGACCGCGGCCCGCGAACTACCCGTCCTCGCGCCCCGACTGTTCGCCGCGGCCCGCCGAGTCTGCCGCGCGGTCACCCGCGCGCACGAGCAGGAACTCGAGTCGATCGACACCGAGGCCCGTGAGTCGATCCGGGACCTGGTGGCGACACTGGTCGGCGGTAGGCCTGCCGCGGACCTGGCGCAGAGACTGGGCGTCCGGCTCGCGGCGGGATACACCGTGCTCGCCCTGGGTTTCGAGCCCACCGCGGCCGAACTCGCCGACGACGATCTCGAACGCCGGGTAGCCGGTCGCCGCAAGATGATTCGCATCCACGACGAACTCGGCGGCGCGACCGGCGACGGCGCGCTGGCCGCGCTCGACCCGACCGGCGGGCTGATCCTGCTGCCTGCCCCGCCGGCCCCTCGCGCCCACCTCGACGAGCTGGTCGGTCGACTCCAGGACCAGGCGCAGGCCGCGGTTCGTGCGGGCGCGGCCCGCGCGGACCGGCTCGAAGACCTCCCCCGGGCCACCACGGAGGCGCGAAAGCTCTTGGAGATAAGGGCTTCCGGGCCCGCAGCCGCGGGGGTGGCGACCGTCGACGACCTCCTGGTGGAGTACCAGCTGAGCCAGGAGAGCGCGGCGCGGGCCGGACTGCTCGCCGTCGTGGACGCCCTACGGACCACGCCGGAACTCACCGAGACCCTCGACGCGTACTTCTCGTGCGACTTCAACCGTCGGCGCACGGCGTCGACCCTCGGGGTGCACCCGAACACGGTCGACAACCGGCTGGTGCGGGTCGCCGAGGCGACGGGTTCCGATCCCCGAACGTCCCAGGGCCTGCTGCTGCTCGGATCGGCGCTGACCCTGGCGCGGGTGGCGCGGGCCTGACCGGCCGCGCTCAGCGGTGGGTGAGCGCGTCCCCCAGGGCCCGCGCGACCTCCGACTCGAGCGTCGAGACGAGCGACTCCGCCGGCCGCTCCCCGCAGACCTCGAGCCAGTTCGCCAGCATCCGGTGCCCACCCTGGGTGAGCACGGACTCGGGGTGGAACTGCACGCCGTGGATCGGCAGCACCCGGTGCCGCATCGCCATCACCACGCCGCTGTCGGTGCGTGCGGTGACCTCGAGCTCGGCGGGGATGGTCTCCTCGAGCACGGTCAACGAGTGGTAGCGGGTGGCGGTGAACGGGTCGGGCAGACCGGCCAGGACCCCGGTGTCGTTGTGCCGCACCAGGCTGGTCTTGCCGTGCAGCAACTCCGGCGCCCGGTCGACGGTGGCGCCGAACGCGGCGCCGATCGCCTGGTGACCGAGGCAGACTCCGAGCAGCGGCGTCGCGGCGGAGGCGCAGGCGGACACCAGGTCCATGCTCGCGCCCGCCCGCTGCGGGGTGCCGGGGCCGGGGCTGAGCAGGACGCCGTCGAACTCGGCTGCGACGGCCGCCCGGTCCGCCAGCTGCGGGTCGTCGTTGCGCCACACGGTGGCCTTCGTCCCGAGCTGGCCGAGGTACTGCACCAGGTTGAACACGAAGCTGTCGTAGTTGTCGACGACCAGGATGCGCATTCGGCCAGGATAAGCGGCTGCGTCGGCTACTCCGCGAACCGGGTACGCAGCTGCCCGTTGTACGCGGGCACGGTCAGCGACTCCTCGGCGGTCGCGGTGTACCCGAGGCCGTACCGGACCGCGTACTGCTTGAACGTGCGAACCCCGGGTTCCGCGTCGAGCGCCGCCGTCAGCCGCGCCGGGTCGCCGAGCGCCGTCATCACGTACGGCGGACTGTAGGTGCGCCCGTGCAGCAGCAGCGTGTTGCCGATGCAGCGCGGTGCGGTGGTGTTGACCACCCGCTGGTCCTGCATCCCCACCGCGGTAGCGCCGCCCGCCCACAGCGCGTTCAGTACGGACTGCACGTCCTGCTGGTGCACCACCAGGTCGTCGGGCTGGGCGTCGGCGGGGTACTTGCCGTCCGAGTCCCGTGGCGCGTCGGTGAGCGTCACCCGGACGCCGGGACCGGTCTCCTCCGCGAACCCGGCGACCGTCTCGAGTCCCCGCACCCGGTCGAGGGCGGACGCCACCCCGGCGTCGGATCCGGCGGCGTCGGCCTGCAGCGACTCCACCTGGGAGGCCAGCGCGTCACGCTGGTCGGAAACCCGGTCGACGTCGGCCTGGGCACCGCGCACAAGGTCGGACATGCGGGTGGTGTCGCCGCGGCGAAGTTCGTCGCCGGCGGACACCTCACGGGTGGTGGCGAACAGCATGCCCGTCACCAGGCACACCACCGGCACGCAGACCTTCCAGAACGTCGAGACGCGCCGGCGGCCCTCGCCGGCACCGACGGCTACATGCTGGGGCCGGTCTGGTTCGGTCACTGCTGTTCCTCCCGTCGGTGTCCGGTCGAGGCGGACCCCCGCCGCGTCCTGGACGTCGGACCGGTCCCGACGTGGTCGGTACTGGGCCTGACCGGGGGACGCTACGGGTAGGTTCGAACCTACCTGGCAGGCGTCGGCAACGACGCCCGCTCCTGTCCGCTCCGAATCAATTCACACGAGGACGTCATGCCCAAGTCGAAGGTCCGCAAGAAGACCGACTACACGATCAACCCCGCAAACCGTACGCCCGTGAAGGTGAAGGCCGGACCGTCGAGCACGCTCTACGTGTCGGTGATGCTCGGCTTCATGCTCGTCGGCCTGCTCTGGCTGGTCGTGTACTACCTCGCCGCGGACCAGCTCACGTGGATGAACGATCTGGGCGCCTACAACTTCCTGATCGGCTTCGGATTCATGGTCGTCGGGCTCGTGATGACAATGAAGTGGCGTTGACCCGATAGTCGACCGGCCCACTCGGCCGCAATTACACAGGTGTCATTCATCCCCAATGTGGATAGCGCCTGTGGATAACACCGGGAGTACTCGTGCACAACTCCGCTCTGGCGTGGTCCACACCCACGCCGGCGCTCGTCGCGACCGGGGTGGGCGGGATCGTGCTTGCGGCCGCGGCCGTGGCGGCTCCGTCCGACCCGGCCGGACGGCTGCTGATCGGCCTGGCCGCGCTCGGGCTGTTCGCGGTCACCGCGCTCGGCCTGCGGCAGCGGCCGCGGCTGGCGGTGCTCGACGGGGGCGGCGGCATCGCGGTCGCCGGGATCCGCGGGCGACGCGAGTACGACCGCGCGGACCTGGCCCGGGTCCGGATCGTGCGGTATCCCCGGCTCGGCCGCCGGGTCCCCATGCTCGAGATCGACGTGCGCCCGGCCGGCGCCGCCGACGACAAGCTGATGATCTTCGGGCGCTGGGACCTGGGCACCGACCCGACCGACGTGTTCGATGCGCTGGTCGGCCAGCGACTGGTCCCGCCGGACCCGACCGCCGCCGGCTGAGCGGGCGCCCCGTCCGGGCACCCGCTCGACCCTTGCGGACCGTCGCCCGGGCTACAGGCCGAGTTCGCCGCGCAGCTGCGCGACCCGCATGCCGATGACGCCCATGGTCACGACCGTGACGGCGGCGAGCCCGATCCAGCCGATCCGGACCGCCTTGTCCCGGTCCTGCCCGGCGCCGAGCCACTGCGGCCCGTAGAGCAGTGCGGCGGTGGCGGCGGCACCGGCGACCAGGCCACCGAGGTGGCCCCAGAACGAGATCCCGGGCAGCGAGACGCTGATGATCACGTTGAGCGCGATCACCCCGATGACCGGCGCCGGACTGCGCCGGAGCTTGAGCAGGATGACCGCCTGCGCGCCCATGATGCCGAAGATCGCACCCGAGGCGCCGGCCGTGAAGCCGCCGCCCTCGAAGGCCATCACCGAGGCCGACCCGCCGAGCAGCGAGATCATGTACACCGCGACGTAACGCGCGCGGCCCAGGATCAGTTCGGTGTCGCGGCCCAGGATGTAGAGGGCGAACATGTTGACGGCGAGGTGCAGCAGGCCGAAGTGCAGGAACCCGCTGCCGAGCAGCCGGATCCAGTCGCCGCCGGCCACGCCGTAGGGCGAGAGCACCCACGAGCCGAACAGCGGCGAGTCGAAGGTGGCCACGCCGGTGAACCTGTTGACGAAGCCGCCGCCGTTGTCCATCAGGGACTTGGCCTGCAGCGCCGTGACCAGGAAGACGAGGATGTTGATCCCCATCAGGGTGTACGTCACGATCGGCCTGGGCCGGGTGGCCGTCACCGTGTTGCCAGCGACGCCACGGACCGGCCTGACGTCGCGCTGACCGGCGGCGACACAGTCGACGCACTGGTAGCCCACGGAGGCCTCGCGCAGGCAGTCCGGGCAGGCGGGACGCCCGCAGCGGTTGCAGCTGAGCGCGGTGGGGCGGTCCGGGTGCCGGACACACCTCGGTTGGGGCGGGACGCCCTCACCGGGCGTGCCGCCCCAACCGGGGTTCGTCATCCCTCGAAGCCGCTCAGGAAATGGTGATGCTGTTGATCACGACGGCCTCGAGCGGGCGGTCCGTGCGGTCCACCGAGGTGCCCGAGATCGCGTCGACGACCTTCTTCGACTCCGCGTCGACGACCTCACCGAAGATGGTGTGGCGGCGGTTGAGGTGCGGGGTCTTGCCGGTGGTGATGAAGAACTGCGAGCCGTTGGTGCCCGGCCCGGCGTTCGCCATCGCCAGCAGGTAGGGCTTGTCGAACTGCAGCTCCGGGTGGAACTCGTCGCCGAACTTGTAGCCCGGGCCGCCGCGACCCGTGCCGGTCGGGTCGCCGCCCTGGATCATGAAGCCGTCGATGACGCGGTGGAAGACCGCGCCGTCGTAGAACGGGCCGGACTTGGTGCCGGAGGCGTTCTCCGTCGAGTAGTCCTTGGACCCGTCGGCCAGGCCGACGAAGTTCTCGACGGTCTTCGGCGCGTGGTTGCCGAACAGGGCGATCTTGATGTCGCCGCGGTTGGTGTGCAGCGTTGCGGTTGCGGTCTGATTCGGTGAAGTCACTCCCCCATCGTGCCATTGTCGGCACACGGGCATGTGCGACAGTGGACAGATGAACCGTGTGTCGAAGCCTGCCCACGTTCCTGCCGACTCGGCCCCGACCCTCGAACTGGTGTCAACCGCACCCGAGAACCCGCAGCTGACCAGTGCACTCCGATGCGCCCAGGGCGCCGCGGCGGGACTGGCGAAGAACACCGCCGGGCTCGCCAAGGGCGCCGGGGCCGTGAGCATGTACCTGCTCGGCAAGGGATACTCGCTGGCCCGTCAGGCCGCGGCCAAGCCGCGTCGCGAGAGCGTGCTCAGCCTGGTCGAGGAGCCGAACGTCGCCGCCGTGGCCGTCGCCGCGCCCCCCGGCCGCCGAGAGCGCCGTCGTCGCGTGGTCCTGCTGGTGGTCGTCGGTGCGGCCGTCGCCGCGGGCGCGGTCTTCGTCAGGAAGCAGCGCACCGAACTGCCGCCGCCCGCCGCCCAGCCGCCCAGCCTGCGCGAGCCCGACAACGCCTGAACCCCCTGGCAGCAATCCTCACGCCCCGGTCGCCCGTCCGGGGCGTGAGGCGTGTCCGGGGCCGCTGCGGGCACTGACGGCGTCGCGGAGGGCCTCCGGCTGTGCGGCCCGTGCCGCGCCGGAGCAGCAGCCGCCGCCCGGAACGGCCCCGCGCCGACCGTGTCGGCGCATACTGTTCAACACGATCAACGCCCGAGCTTCGTCACCGTGCGCCCTGACACCAGGCCCGTGACGACGCCGAATTCAGGCCGTCGACAGTCGGGTTCTGGACTGCCGACCAAATCAATTGCTGCACAGGTTTGTTCACAATTCCACAGGCCGGTGTCCGGACACCGGTGACCCATCCACAGGCAGGCACCCGGCAGTCAGGCCGGAGCGGGCCCCCACGGAGTCGGCTCGCCGTTCCACGTGCGCTGGTGCTTGTACATCAGGCACCCGGTGACGATGCCAGAGATCTGGTGCCCGATGTGGCCGTTGTCGGCGACCATCTCCATCACCTGCCGGAGCAGGAGCAACTGCTCCACCTCGAGCTCGTCCACGAACCGGCCGATCTCGGCCTCGAAGACTCCGCCCGCCAGCTCCGCGAGCTGCGCCTCGTGTTCTGTCCCACCAAGCTCGTCCGCGCCGGCGCCGTCCATCTCCCCGCCTTCCATGTCGCTGTCCTCCATGTCGCTGTCCTCCCCTCGATGAAACTCGTCGCCAACACAAAGCACCCCCCACCAGAGAAGGTGAGGGGTGCTTCGCAAGCGTTTTGTTCGGTTGAACCGATCTGTGGAGCCTAGGAGATTCGAACTCCTGACATCTGCCTTGCAAAGGCAGCGCTCTACCAACTGAGCTAAGGCCCCGTCCGCTTCAGCGGCTGGTGACCTCGTGCCAGACGTCCTCGCCGCGGCGCTGCGACCGCAGCTTGGTGAGTCCGAAGAGGACCGTCACAATGGCCGCTGCAACCAGCAAAACCTTCATGATCGAACCCTTCGTCGACACGGGGAGTGGGCCTAGGAGGACTTGAACCTCCGACCTCTTCCTTATCAGGGAAGCGCTCTAACCGCCTGAGCTATAGGCCCGTGAACCGGTGCCGGGACTGTGTCCCTGAACCGAGGCATGAGATTACCCCACCGACCCGCTGCAACCAAAACGGGATCGGTGGGGAACCAAAACCCCAGGTCAGTCCCGGTCAGCCAGCGTCACCTCGACACCGCCGACGAGGTCGGTGCAGAGGTTGTAGATGAACGAACCGATCGTCGCGAGCGCTGTGAAAAGCACCACATTCGCGGCCCCGACGAGAGCGGAGTAACCGAACACCTGCCCCGCCGTGACCAGTCCGCTGCTGCTCGACTCCGAGACGAAGTCCGTGAACGCGTTGTTGAGCCGGTCCCACACGCCCATGCCGTCGAGCACGACGTACAGGAACCCGACCGCGAACATCCACACGAAGAACAGCGCCACCGAGATCACCAGCGACACCTTGAGGGTGGACCAGGGGTCGATCCGGCGGATCTGGACGGCTGCCCGCATCGGCTGGCCGGGCAGGACCGCCACCGGGACGGCCAACGCCGCCTGCGCGGCGGTGTCCGAGACCGCGGGCTTGACCGGCAGCGGGTGCTTGACCTCGGAGAGGTCCGGCAGGTCCTTGGCGAGGTCTTCACGGGCGATGTGACGGGTCGGACCGTCCACCACTGCCGCCTTGGCCTTCGCGGTCTCCTTGCGGGCCGCCCGGGCCGCGGGATCCGCGGCTGCCGCGGCCGGCACCCGGCCGCTGGCGGCCGTCTTGGGAGCGGCGGGCTGCTGGCCGGTGACCGGACGCTGTGGACCGGTCTGTGCCGGACGCTGCGCGGTTCCGCCCTGCGACGGAACCTTCGACTGGACACCGGTCGACTGGGGACCCGCCGGACGCTGCGCGGTGCCGCCCTGCGGCGCGACCTTCGGCTGGGCACCCGTGGCCTGGGGACCGGCCGGACGCTGAGGCGTGCCGCCCTGCGGCGCACCCTTCGGCTGGGCACCCGTGGCCTGGGGACCGGCCGGACCCTGCGCGGTGCCGCCCTGCGACGGAACCTTCGGCTGGACACCGGTCGACTGCGGACCGGCCGGACGCTGCGAAGCACCGGACTGGCCCGGCGCCTTGCCGCCCTGGTTGTTCGGGCCGGCGGGAGCGTTGCCCGGGGCCTGTGCCCCTGACTGTCCCTGCTGGCCCCGCTGCCACGGCGGGGTCTGACCCCGGCCACCGGCCTGCTGGCCCTGTGCGGGACGCACGGCGCCGGTCTGAGGCGTCGCCGACTGCGGAGCCCCGGACTGCTGGGGCGCCGACTGCTGGGGCGCGGGCTGTCGGGGCGTGGCGGGACGGCCCGTGGCGGCCTGCTTCGGCGCTCCGGGCGCCTCGACCGGCGTGCCCTGGTTACCGCCGCCCTGGGCGCCCGCCGGGCGGCCCTGCACGGGGGCCTGCTGCGGCCGCCCCTGCCCGGCCGGACCGGTCTGCGTCGGATTTGCCTGGGTCGGATTTGCCTGGGTCGGGCCTGACTGCGGCGGTCGCGGCGGAGTGCCGTCACCCCCGGCGGGGCGGGGAGCCTGCGCTCCCCCGCCGACACCCTGCGCGGGTGCCGGCGTACCGGACGCCTGCGGCCCGGCCGGCCGTGCCTGGCCCTGCTGCTGCGGCGACGGTGCCGCCGCAGGCCCTGCCGGGTCCGGCTTGGCGCCGGCCTGTGCGGACCCGTTCACCGGCTCCGGCCGCGTGTTCGGCCCGGTTCTCGGCTCGTTCGACCCCTGCCGGTCGCCGCCCGGCTGTTGGGGAGTGCTCACTTACGACTCCTTCGATGCGTCGGTCGCGTCGGCCTCGGTGTCGTCGGGTTCGTCGGCGTTGCGCGCGATCGCGAGCAGGGTGTCGCCGTCCCCGAGGTTCATCAACCGCACGCCCTTGGTCTGTCGGCCGGCCTTCCGGACCTGCTTCGCAGCGGTCCGGATAACGCCGCCGCCCGAGGTGATGGCGTAGAGCTCGTCGTCGTCGTTGACGATGAGCGCCCCGACCAGGGTGCCACGGCGCCTGTCGTACTGGATGGTGAGCACGCCCTTGCCGCCGCGGCCCTGGACCGGGTAGTCCTCCATCGGGGTCCGCTTGGAGTACCCGCCCGAGGTCGCGACCAGCAGGTAGGTGCCCTCCCGGACCACGTTGATCGAGAGCAGCTCGTCGTCGCCGTTGAACCGCATGCCCTGCACGCCGGAAGTGGCGCGGCCCATCGGCCGCAGCGCCTCGTCGGTCGCCGAGAAGCGGATCGACTGGCCCTGCGCCGAGACCAGCAGCAGGTCCTCGTCGGCGGAGCAGAGCACGGCCCCGACCAGTTCGTCCTCGCCGCGCAGGTTCACCGCGACGATGCCGCCGGTGCGGTTGGAGTCGAAGTCGGTGAGCTTGGACTTCTTGACCAGCCCGTTGCGGGTGGCCAGGACCAGGTAGGGGGCGTCCTCGTAGGTCTTGATCTGGATGATCTGGGCGATCCGCTCGTCCGGCTGGAAGGCCAGCAGGTTCGCCACGTGCTGGCCGCGCGCGGTGCGGCTGGCCTCGGGCAGCTCGTACGCCTTGGCCCGGTAGACCCGGCCCTTGGTGGTGAAGAAAAGGATCCAGTCGTGCGTCGAGCTGACGAAGAAGTGCTTGACGATGTCGTCCTGCTTGAGCCCGGCACCCTGCACGCCCTTGCCGCCGCGCTTCTGCGAGCGGTAGAGGTCGGTCTTGGTGCGCTTGGCGTAGCCGGTCTCGGTGATCGTCACGACCACGTCCTCGCGGGCGATCAGGTCCTCGTCGGCGACGTCGCCGTCGGCCGCGATGATCCGGGTGCGCCGGGGGTCGCCGTACTTGTCGACGATCTCCTTGAGCTCGTCGCGGACGATGGCCCGCTGGCGCTCCGGCTTCGCGAGGATGTCCTCGTAGTCCGCGATCTCGAGTTCGATCTCGGCGAGCTCGTCGACGATCTTCTGTCGTTCGAGTGCCGCCAGGCGGCGCAGCTGCATCGCCAGGATGGCGTCGGACTGGATCTCGTCGACGGTGAGCAGGTTCATCAGGCCGGCGCGGGCGATGTCGACGGTCTGCGACGCCCGGATGAGGGCGATCACCTCGTCGAGCGCGTCGAGCGCCTTGACCAGGCCGCGCAGGATGTGGGCCCGCTCCTCGGCCTTGCGCAGCAGGTACCGGGTGCGCCGGACGATGACCTCGAGCTGGTGCGTCGTGTACAGCCGGATCATCTGGTCCAGCCGCAGGGTGCGCGGCACCCCGTCGACGATGGAGAGCATGTTGCAGCCGAAGCTGGTCTGCAGCTGGGTGTGCTTGTAGAGGTTGTTGAGCACCACCTTCGCGACGGCGTCACGCTTGACGGTGACGACGATGCGCATGCCGACGCGGTCCGAGGACTCGTCGTGGATGTCGGAGATGCCGGCGATCTTCGCGTCCCGGACCTGGTCCGCGATCGAGGTGATCAGGTTGTCCGGGTTGACCTGGTACGGCAGTTCGGTGATCACGATCGTGGTGCGCCCCTTGGCGTCCTCCTCGATCTCGACCACGCCGCGCATCCGGACCGAGCCGCGGCCCGTCGTGTAGGCGTCGTGGATGCCCTGGCCGCCGACGATCAGCCCGTGGGTCGGGAAGTCGGGTCCCTTGATCCGCTCCATGACCGCGGCGAGGGTGGCTTCCTCGTCGGCCTCGTAGTTCTCCAGCGCCCAGTAGATGGCGTCGGCGACCTCACCGAGGTTGTGCGGCGGGATGTTCGTGGCCATGCCGACCGCGATGCCGCCGGACCCGTTGATCAGCAGGTTCGGCACGCGGCTGGGCAGGACCGTGGGTTCCTGCGTCTTGCCGTCGTAGTTCGGCGTGAAGTCGACCGTCTCGTGGTCGATCTCGCGCAGCATCTCCATCGCGAGCGGCGTCAGGCGGCACTCGGTGTAACGCATGGCGGCGGCGCCGTCGTTGCCGCGGGAACCGAAGTTGCCCTGGCCGTCGACGAGCGGGTAGCGCAGCGACCACGGCTGGGCCATCCGGACCAGGGTGTCGTAGATCGAGGTGTCGCCGTGCGGGTGGTAGTTACCCATCGTCTCGGCAACCGGACGCGCCGACTTCACGTAGCCGCGGTCGGGGCGGTAGCCGTTGTCGTACATCGCGTACAGCACGCGGCGGTGCACCGGCTTGAGGCCGTCCCGCACGTCCGGCAGGGCGCGGCCCACGATCACGCTCATGGCGTAGTCGATGTAGCTGCTCTGCATTTCCTGCTGGATGTCGACGGGCTCGATCCGGTCGTGCTGCGGACCCTCCGGCGGCAACGTGGTGTCGGTCATGAGCTCCTTCTTCTACTCGGCTTCACGTCTCCTCGCGGACTACCGGTCCAGAAGGATGGCGCGCAACCACCCGAGTCTATAGGTGCAGGTCAGCCAGACCTCGCAGCACTCGCTGATTGTCCGCATTTACCAGCATCTTCGCCGCCCGAGGACTACCAGACGCTCTGGCTCAGCCGACTCAGCGCGTACTCGGTGACCGCGACCAGCCCCGACTTCGCCGACTCCCGGTCGCGGGCGTCGATGGAGACGATCGGCACGTCCGGGGACACCGCGAGCGCCTGCCGGATGTCCTCCGTCGCATAACGCGGCGCGTCGTCGAACTCGTTCACCGCAATCAGGAACGGAAGATTGCGGGCCTCGAAGAAGTCGACGGCTGCGAAGGACTCGTCGAGGCGCCGGGTGTCGATCAGCACGATCGCCCCGATGGCGCCGCGGATCAGGTCGTCCCACATGAACCAGAACCGGTGCTGGCCCGGCGTCCCGAACAGGTACAGCACCAGGTCGTCCGCGAGGCTGATC
>NZ_JBFUHZ010000037.1:0-73992 GCF_056402135.1 Rhodococcus sp. P4_C10
CCTCGGTGTCCGGGTCCGCGGCGGCCCTGGCCCAGGCGACCTCGGGGTCGGCGCCCAGCGCCAGCAGGCTCGCCGCCGAGTCGAGCGCGCCGCCGAGCGGTTCCGGGCTGGTGGGCGCCACCGCCGCCGCGGCTGTGCCGACGGGTAGTCCAGACCGCAGGCACGCGGCCAGCAGGTCGTACCCGGCAGCGCCGCTCATCGGGTCGGCGCCGCGCGCCGGGGCGACCGCGCGGGCGGCGCCGTCCCCGCCGACCTGCCGGGCGGGCCGGAGTCGGTCCGCGGCGGCGCCCGCGCCGGGCACCGCGACCAGCGCGAGCGCGAGCACCCCCGCGGCCAGGGCGCTCATCCGAGCACCCGCCCGGTGATCCGGTCGGTCCACAGCAGGCCCGCACACACGAACGCGGTCCCGAGCACCAGCAGCACCGCCCCCAGTCCGCCGGACAGCAGCACCCGCACCGGGGCCGCGCCCATCAGCTGCCCCAGCGCCAGGCCCAGGACCGGCAACCCGGCCAGCACCGTCGCCGTCGCCCGGGCACCCGCTAGCCCCGACTCCACCCGAGCGCGGAACCTGATGCGCCCCAACAGGTCCGAGCGGACCGCGTCGAGCAACTCGGCCAACGCGATGCCATGGCGGTCGGCGACCCGCCACGCGGCGGCCATCCGGTCGAGGTCCGCCTCGATCACGCTGCCGGACGCGCGCAGCCCGTGCGCCGCGCTGCCACCGAGCCGTGCGGTGGCCGAGGCGGATCGGAATGCCTCCGCCGCAGCGCCTTTCGTCTCCTCGGCGGCCGCCCGACAGGCGGTCGCCGGGTGTGCACCCACCCGCAGCTCTCCTACCGTGACATCCAGGCCGGCGAGGAGGGCGCGCAGTTCGACGTCGCGTTCCCGGGCGCGGCGACGGTCCCGGTGGCGCCGGGCGACGGTGCCTGCCGCGATGGCGGCCGCGATCCCCGCGCCCGGCCCGACCAGCGCCGCCGCGGCGACGAGCCCGAGACCCGCGATCCGGATCGACCTGGCCCGCCCGACGGTCCGTCGCCGTGGTCCCGGTGGCCGCAACCGGACCGCGGCAGCCCTGGCCGGCAGCAGCAACAGCGCGGCAGCGGCGGCCAGCAGCGCCGCGCTCATGCCGTCCCCCGCCGGGCGAGCAGTCGCGCCAGCTGGTCCGCTCCCGGCGCCGGGCCCGCCGACCGGTCCGCCGACCAGGCGGACACCACGGTGACCTCGCCCCGCTCCCCACGTTCGAGCACCCCGATCTCGGCGAGACGCCGGCCGCCGTCGGCCGAACGGTGCACATGCAGCACCACCTGGACGGCGGCGGCGAGTTGGCTGTGCAGGGCCGCCCGGTCCATTCCCCCGAGCGCCGCGAGCGCCTCGAGCCGGGCCGGCACCTCCTCCGGGGAGTTGGCATGCACGGTGCCGGCGCCGCCGTCGTGACCGGTGTTGAGGGCGGTGAGCAGGTCCACCACCTCGGCCCCGCGCACCTCCCCGACGACGATGCGGTCCGGCCGCATCCGCAGGGCCTGCCGCACCAGCTGTCGCACCGTCACCTCGCCGACGCCCTCGACATTCGGCGCCCGCGCGACCAGTCGCACCACGTGCGGGTGGGCCGGGGCCAGCTCGGCAGCGTCCTCGACGCAGAGGATTCGTTCGTGCGCGGGCACCGACCCGAGCAAGGCCGCCAGCAGCGTCGTCTTCCCCGCGCCGGTCCCGCCCACCACCAGGAAGGCCAGGCGTCCCGCGACAATTCGCCGCAACAGCTCCCGCGCGTCGGGCGGCACCGTGCCGGTCGCGCAGAGCGCGTCGAGCCCCTGCGTCGCCGGTCGCAGGACCCGGAGGGACAGACAGGTCCCGGCCTGCGCGACGGGAGCCAGCACGGCGTGCAGGCGCACCCCGAAGTCCGAGCCCGCCACCCCCGGCAGCCGCCCGTCCACCCAGGGCTGTGCGTCGTCGAGCCGGCGTCCCGCGGCCAACGCCAGCCGTTGGGCGAGCCGGCGGACCGCGGCCTCGTCGGCGAAGGTGACCGTCGACCGCTCGAGCCCCGCCCCACGGTCCACCCAGACCTCGTCCGGCGCCGTGACCAGAACGTCCGATATGTCCTGTTGCCCGAGAAGCGGTTCGAGGACGCCGGCACCGGTGAGTTCGGTCTGCAGCACCCGGAGCGCGTCGAGCAGGTCGGTGTCGCCCAGCACCCCGGAGGACTCCGCCCGGATCGCCGCCGCCACGGTCGCGGGACTCGGCGCCACCGACGTCCGGGCGAGCCGGGATCGCACCCGGTCCAGCAGGTCCGGCGACACGAGCGCGCTCACGACGCCGCCCGAACCGGGGCGGCGTCGAGCACGGCGAGCACCGCGGACGCCGCGCCGGCCAACGGCGACCGCCGCCCCAGCCGAAGACCGCCGCGGTCGAGCGAGGTGGCCAGGCCCGGCTCCGGCCGCATCGATGCGAGCAGCGGCAGACCCAACAGGTCGGCGATGTCGCGGCCCCGCAGGCCACCCGGCGCCGGACCGCGAACCACCACACCGACATTCGGGTGCGCATCGCGCAGCGCGGCCGCCAGCGACTCGGCGGCCGCGGCCGCACGTACCTGCGCCGGCACCACCACGACCACCAGGTCCGCGAGGTCGACGGCCCCGTGGGCCGTGACGTCCGGCTGGCGCGGCACGTCGCACACCACCAGCTCGCCGGCGCCGCGCCCCGCCTCGATCACCGCGGCGAGCGCCGCCGGTCCCGGCGCCACGGCCGCCGCGCCCCGCCCGCAGGAGAGCACCGCCACCCCGTCGCCGGCCCGGGGCAGGGCGTCGTGCAGGGCCGAGGCCGACACCCGGCCGCCCTCGACGGCCACCCCCGACCACCGGAGCCCCGGGCGTTGCTCGACACCGAGCAGCAGGTCGAGACCGCCACCGCGGCTGTCGCAGTCCACCAGCAGCGCCCGGCGGTCCGGCCGTCGGCGTGGTGCGGTCAGTGCGGTCGCGGCCGCCAGCACCGAGGCGCCCGCACCCCCGCGGCCGCCCATCATCGCGATCACCGCGCCACCCGGCGCCACCGGCTCCGACCTGCGGGTCAGGAGTGCGACCAGCTCCGCCTCGTCCTCGGGCAGGGTCAGCACCGCCTCCGCACCGGCAGCCGCCGCGGCCCGCCACTGCGGCAGCGCGGGTTCCCCGGCGCACAGCACCACGACGTCGGGGCGCCGCGGCAGCCCGGCCCCCGCACAGGCCGCGGCGGAGGCTGTGTCCAACAGCACCTGCGGAGCGCCGTCCCACAGCTGCCGCGGCACGGGTGCGGCGTGCTCACTGACCTCGCGGTCGGCGGCCGCGGCGGCGCGCCGGATGCTGAGAGAGAGCTCTGCGTCGTCCGTCACCGCGAGTACGCGGCGGGCGGCCGGGAGTCCGGAGGTGTCCATGCCGTCGAGCCTGCGCGGCCGACGCCGCCGTGGGAAGACGACCGCGACCGATTGTGGACAGATCGGGGCCTGTGGATGAATTCCGGTACGAGCGAACCGATTTCAGAGTCCGCGGAGCCCGAGCGACCCGGCCCCGGAAACAGAAAGGGCCGTCGGCGACGCGCACCGACGGCCTGCAAATTTAGAGGAAGACCCCCGCCAGGGGGGGAGGAGGCGGGGGTCTTCGGCGTTCAGCCCCGGGGGGTCGGGCTGAACACACCTAGATCAAGTCCAGGTGAACCCGATACTACACCCGGACCCGCGCATATTCGCAAATTCGACCGGCGGCAAGTCGCCCACTTGGACGGACGACCAGGTTGCCGCTCCGCGACCGCGCCCGGAACCGGCGGAAGTCCTATTGTGGACCCGTGACCGCAGCGGCGAGCAGGGAATCCGAGCACGGAACAGTGGCGGCGTTCTTCGATCTGGACAAGACCATCATCGCCAAGTCGAGCACGTTCGCATTCAGCAAGCCCTTTTTCGACCAGGGTTTGATCAACCGACGGTCCGTCCTCAAGAGCAGCTACGCACACTTCCTGTTCATGCTCTCCGGCGCGGACCACGACCAGATGGAACGGATGCGGGCGCACCTGACGAACATGTGCGCCGGCTGGGATGTCGAGCAGGTGCGCGCCGTCGTCGCGGAGACCCTGCACGACATCGTCGACCCGCTCGTGTTCGCGGAGGCGGCGGACCTGATCGCCGATCACAAACTTCGCGGCCACGACGTGGTGGTGGTTTCCGCGTCCGGCGAGGAGGTGGTGGCGCCGATCGCCCAGGCCCTCGGCGCAACCCACTACAGCGCCACCAGGATGGCCGTCGAGGACGGCAAGTTCACCGGCGATCTCGACTTCTACTGCTACGGCGAGGGCAAGGTGCAGGCCATCCGCGAGCTGGCCGAGGCGAACAACTACGACCTGGCACTGTGCTACGCCTACTCGGACTCGGCGACGGACCTGCCCATGCTCGGCGCGGTCGGGCACCCGACGGCCGTCAACCCCGACCGGGCGCTGCGCAAGGAGGCGGCCGGAAACGGTTGGCCCATCCTGACTTTCTCCAACCCGGTGCCCCTGCGCGCACGCATCCAGACGCCGTCCGGGACGGCCGTCGCGACCACCGCGGCGGTGAGTCTGGGCGCCCTGCTCGCGGGCGCATTGACGTACAGGGTATTGCACCGACGGCACTGACGACGGGTCCCCGACACTGGGGTCGTTCCAGTCGGTTTGCCCCTTGAAGTGGGCCGGGCCACAGGGTACAAAGGAGTTACGGAATGAACGACAGGCCAAGGTCGAATCGGAAGAGAAGAGTCGATCTCCCGGTCAGGAATTCCCAGCACGGACACCAGGCACCCACGCGGAGCTCAAGCCACTCAAGGGCAGAAGCGTTGTGGGCCTGCGAGACTCGATCACACGTGAGCGAGAACCTTGCACGAGTTGCAGAGGCGAACTTGCGGTAGTCGAGCCGACGCCGAGGCCGGACACACAACCCACCTAGCACGCTTGGTAACCCGGTAGTCCGTGCTAGCGGGCGGCGAGGTCGACGAGAGTCGACAGCACCGCCCGCTTTTACATGTGGGGCCACCCCGCACGCAGTCCTACACACCCGACGGAGGCCGACGGCCGATGCCGTTGCGGCCCAGCCGGAATCGGATACCCGCGGGTGCGCGGACGGGGCTCGACAACACTCCCCCCGACGGCGGGCGGGCGGCCGACCTTCAGCCCGCGGCGGCCTCCGCGATCGAGGTCGCCTCGCGGGCGCCCGCCTCGAAGGCGCCGCAGCACAGGATCACCCAGCTGCCGACCCCCTCCGCGGTGCCCGACGCGAAGCCCTCGGCGCCGGTACGGTACGCCTGCTGCCGACGCAGCCAGCTGACCTCCGGGACGCCGAGGTTGTGCGGGTCGAACCCGCTGGACGCCGCCACCAGCCGGGACGCCGCGCGGGCCACGACTCCGTCCGCTGTCCCGAACGGACTCAGCGACAACAGCTCTCCGTGCACCACCGCGGCGAGCACGGGCGCCGGCGCCTTGGTGCCACCGGTGATCAGCTGGGCGAGTGCGTCGAGCCGCTCCCCCACCCCGGCCGCGGTGCGCGGCCGGCCGAGGTCCGCCTCGTCCGGCACCAGCCCGGCCGCGGCCAGCAGGTGCAGCCGGGCCAACGCCTGCAGCGGGGCACGCTGCCAGGTACCGACCATGATCGGCAGCGCGTCGCCGTCCAGGGCCTGCGCCACCCGCAGGGCGCCGGTGAGGACGGGATCGCCCGCCTCGCCCGCGCCCGGCAGCTCGGTGCTTCCGCCGTCCAGGGCCGCGGACGCGCGGGCGGCGCGGACGGCGGCCTCGGCGGCCGTCGTCGGCCAGCCGCGGCGATTGGACTTGTGCCGGTGCACCGCACCGAGAGCGTCGCGCGCCCGATCGGCGGCCTCGAGCACTCCAGGCAGGTCCACCAGTGGCTGCAGTGGGTCGTTCACGCTGCTCAACGCTACCCGTCCACCGCGGTGGTCCCGCGCGCGAGCCGGGTCCCGTGCGCGAGGAGCCGGGTCCGGGTCACTGCGCCGGCCCGATCTCCACCCGGCCGTCATCGTGCACCACCAGCCCGGGGTTGTGCACCACCTCCCACCGGTACCCGTCCGGGTCGGCGAAGTACCCGCTGTACCCACCCCAGCTGCGCCGTTCCCCGGCGGCGAGCACGGTCCCACCGGCCCGGTCCGCGGCCGCCAGCACCTCGTCCACCTCCGCCGGGCTGTCCACGTTGTGCCCGAGGGTGATCGGCGCCCGGCCCTCGTCCCCGGCGGCGGGCAGAGTCGGCCCGGCCTCGCGCACCATCTCGGCCAGCGACCACAGCGACAGCACGACGCCGGGCCCGATCTGCAGGAACAGCACCTCGCCGGGCACGTACAGCGTGGGGCTCCAGCCGAGCCCGTCCACGTAGAAGGAGTGCGCCGTCGCCGGGTCGGCCACACCGAGGGTGACCACGCTCAACCGTTGCCTCATCCATCCATCACAACACCGCGCCGGCCACTCGTCGCGTCGGCCAACCGTCGGTCGTGTGAATTCGACCGGTTGCCGCAGCAACGGGGGTTGCAGCCGGGTGCAACGGTGCGCCACCCGTCACATGTGACTACGCTCACAGCAGCGCAAATGCGCGCCGACGACTCACCGAAAGGGGTACGGGCGACATGACCAGCAGCACCGCCGACGCCAACGTGGCCGAGCAGGCGACCGAGAGCTACCCGCCGAGCGCGGAGTTCGCCGCAGCAGCCAATGCGGGCCCGGAGCTGCAGGCCGCCGCCGACGCCGACCGACTCGGGTTCTGGGCCGACCAGGCCGCCCGACTGCACTGGCACGAGCCGTGGTCGCAGGTCCTCGACTGGTCCGACGCCCCCGTCGCCAAGTGGTTCGTCGACGGCAAGATCAACGTCGCCTACAACTGCGTCGACCGGCACGTCCTCGCCGGCAACGGCGACCGCGTCGCGATCCACTTCGAGGGCGAGCCCGGCGACAGCCGCGACCTGACCTACAACGACCTGCTCGCCGAGGTGAGCCGCGCCGCAAACACTTTCACCGAACTGGGTCTGGTCGCCGGCGACCGCGTCGCCATCTACATGCCGATGATCCCGGAGGCCGTGGTCACCATGCTGGCCTGCGCCCGGCTCGGCCTGACGCACTCGGTGGTGTTCGCCGGATTCTCGGCCTCGGCACTGCGTTCGCGCATCGACGACGCCGAGGCCAAGCTCGTCGTCACCGTCGACGGCCAGTGGCGCCGTGGTCAGGCGGCGCCGCTCAAGGCCGCCGTCGACGAGGCCGTCGAGGGCGCCGCATCGGTGCGGAACGTGTTGGTGGTCAACCGAACCGGGACCGACGTCGCGTGGACCGAGGGCCGTGACCTGTGGTGGCACGAGACGGTCGAGCAGGCCTCCCCCGAGCACGAGGCGCAGCCGTTCGACGCCGAGCACCCGCTGTTCATCCTCTACACCTCCGGCACCACCGGTAAGCCGAAGGGCATCATCCACACCTCCGGCGGCTACCTGACCCAGGCCTCGTACACCCACCACAACGTCTTCGACCACAAGGCCGGGAGCGACGTGTACTGGTGCACCGCCGACATCGGCTGGGTCACCGGGCACACCTACATCGTGTACGGCCCGCTCAGCAACGGCGTCACCCAGGTGGTCTACGAGGGCACCCCGAACTCGCCGACCGAGCACCGGCACTTCGAGATCATCGAGAAGTACGGCGTCAGCATCTACTACACGGCACCGACGCTGGTGCGCACCTTCATGAAGTGGGGCCGGGCGATCCCGGACACCCACGACCTGTCCTCGATCCGGCTGCTCGGCTCGGTCGGCGAGCCGATCAACCCGGAGGCCTGGCGCTGGTTCCGTGAGGTGATCGGCGGCAACAAGGCGCCGATCGTCGACACCTGGTGGCAGACCGAGACGGGCGCGATCATGATCTCCCCGCTGCCGGGCATCACCGCGACCAAGCCGGGATCCGCGATGGCACCGCTGCCGGGCATCTCCGCGAAGATCGTCGACGACGACGCCAAGCCGCTCGGCAACGGCGGCAACGGCTACCTCGTCATGGACGAGCCGTGGCCGGCGATGCTGCGCGGCATCTGGGGCGACATGGAGCGGTTCAAGGACACCTACTGGTCCCGGTACGCCCAGGAGGGCTGGTACTTCGCCGGCGACGGCGCCAAGTACGACGACGACGGCGCGCTCTGGGTGCTCGGCCGCGTCGACGACGTCATGAACGTCTCCGGTCACCGCATCTCCACCTCCGAGGTGGAGTCGGCACTGGTCAACCACCACGGCGTGGCCGAGGCCGCGGTAGTCGGCGCCGCCGACGAGACCACCGGACAGGGCATCGTCGCCTTCGTCATCCTGCGCGAGGGCGTGGAGAACACGGGCGAGACCCTGATCGCGGAGCTCAAGGCCCAGGTCTCCACCGACATCAGCCCGATCGCCAGGCCGCGCCAGATCACGATCGTCCCGGAGCTGCCGAAGACCCGCTCCGGCAAGATCATGCGCCGGTTGCTGCGCGACGTGGCCGAGGGCCGCGACCTCGGCGACACCTCCACCCTGGTCGACCCCAAGGTGTTCGACGCCATCCGCGGCAAGTAGCCCGCCGCGGCGACGCCGGCAGGTGCCCTTCGCGCAGTCGCGCGGAGGGCACCTTCGTCTCCGCCCGACGACGGGCCGAACAGCTCCCGACCCGACCTCCGCGACGGCCGGTGCGGCGACAAGATCCCACCGCTCGACACCCGCCGCGGGGTACCGTGACCACAGGGGAGCGCGAGGCTGGAGGCACTGATCGATGGCGCCCTCCGTGCGGGGCAGGGTCGGCAACCTGCCCTTGGACCTGACCAGTTTCGTCGGGCGGCGCCGCGAGGTGACCGAGGCCAGACGGCTCCTCGCCCTCTCGCGCCTGGTGACCCTGACCGGGATGGGCGGAGTGGGCAAGACCCGGCTCGCCCTCCGGGTCGCGGCCGAGTCTCAGCGCGCGTTCGACGACGGCGTGTGGCTGGTCGAACTCGGCGAACAAACCGACCCGGAGCTCGTGGCCGACACCGTCGCCGCGGCCCTCGGGCTGAGGGAGCAGTCGGCCCCCTCCCCGCTGCGGCTGCTCACCGACTTGGTCGGGGACCACCGGGTGCTTCTCGTCCTCGACAACTGCGAGCACCTCGTCGACGCGGTCGCGAAGCTCGCGGAGGCGCTGCTGCGCACCTGCCCCGAGCTGCGCATCCTGGCCACCAGCCGGGAGCCGCTGCTGATCGGCGGCGAGACGACGTTGCGCGTCCCGCCGATGACGGTCCCGGCCCCGGACCGGACCGGCAGCGTGCAGGGGCTCGCGCAGTACGAGGCGGTGACGCTGTTCGTCGAACGCGCCGCCGCCGCGGTGTCCGGATTCGAACTCACCGCCGACAACCAGACGACGATCGCCCGGATCTGCGACAAACTGGACGGGCTGCCGCTGCCACTCGAACTCGCCGCCGCCCGGCTGCGGGCGTTGTCGGCGGACCAGATCCTCGACCGGCTCAACGACCGGTACCGGCTGCTGACCGCGGGCAGTCGCGGTGCGCCGAGCAGGCAGCAGACGCTGCGGATGTGCATCGACTGGAGCCACGACCTGTGCACGGGGACCGAGCGTCGGCTGTGGCGTCGGCTGGCCGTGTTCGCCCGCGGCTTCGAACTAGACGGTGCGGAGGGCGTCGCGGCCGGGGACCTGACGCCGGACGAGCTGCTCGACCTCGTCGCGTCCCTCGTCGACAAGTCGATCCTCATCCGCGAGCAGCCCGACGGGGTGGTGCGCTACCGACTGCTCGAAACCCTCCGCGACTACGGCCTCGAGCGGCTGGCAGAGGCCGGCGAGGAAGCCGACCTGCGCCGCAGGCACCGCGACTGGTACGCCCGACTGACCGCCCGGGCGGCGGACGAGTGGATCGGTCCGGCCCAGCCGGAGTGGATCGCCCGGCTGGCCCGGGAGCAGGCCAATCTCCGGGACGCGCTCGAGTACTGCATCGCGGAGCCCGGCGAGGCCGAGGCCGGGCTGCGAATCATCAACGCCGCCTACCTGTTCTGGCTCTCCCGCGGCCTGCTCGGCGAGGGCCGGCGCTGGCTCGACCGCACCCTCGAGGCCCAGGGCGGCGCACCGACGCTCGACCGGGTCAAGGCGCTGTGCGCGGGCGCGGTCCTGGCCGGCAACCAGGACGACATCGTCACCGGGGCGGCGATGGTGGAGCAGGCCCGCGAGGCCGCCGCCGCCCTCGGCGACCCCGAGACCGACACCCTTGTCGCGCATGCCACCGGGCACCTCGCGATCTACACCGGTGACCCGGAACAGGCCGTCCGGTTCCTCGACGGGATCCTCGACACGGTTCGGGGCGAGGACGACCGGCTGCGCCACGTGTCCACCCTGCTCGGGCTCTCCATGGCCTCGGCCCTGCTCGGCGACACCCCGCGGGCCACCGCGGCCGCCGAGGAAGTCCTCGCGATCACCGAGCCGCATCAGGAGTCGGTGTACCGCTCGTACGCGCTGTGCACACTGGGACTTGCTCTGTGGCAACAGGATCCGGACCGGGCGCGACCGCTGCTCGAGCAGGGACTACGACTGAGCGGCGTGGTGGACGACCCGCTCGGCTCGGCCGTCTGCGTCGAGACGCTGGCGTGGATCACGGCCGACACGCACCAGTTCCAGCGCGCCACGGTGATGCTCGGCGGCGCGCAGGTCCTGTGGCAGGCCGGGGGCAACTCGGGCGTGGTCATCCCGGGGTTGCGGACCTTCCACGACGAGTGCGAGCAGCATGCCCGCAGCGCACTCGGCCAACGCGCCTTCGAGACGGCGCTGCGGCAGGGCGCCGGACTCACACTCGACGAGATCGTCGCGTTCGCGGTCGGCGACGAGCCGCCGCCCGCCGAGCCGGCGACGGGCCATCCTGCCGCCGACCTGACCCCCCGTGAGCAGGAGGTCGCCGACCTGGTGGCCCGCGGCCTGACCAACCGGGCCATCGCCGAACAGTTGGTGATCTCGCAACGCACCGCGCAGGGGCACGTCGAGCACGTGCTGTCGAAACTCGGGTTCACCTCGCGCGCACAGATCGCCGCGTGGGTCGTCGAACAGAGCCACGAGCCGCCGGACTGAACGGTCCGGCGGGCGGCGGACCAGGGCACTCGGCGACGGGAACCCCGAATGGCGCGTAGGGTCGGTGGCCCGGGACCGTTCAGGTTCCCAATCAAGGGACCACCATGTCGGACAAGTCACCTCGCAACACCATGACGAAGAAATCCGGCAAGTCACTGAAGGAAAAGCGCGCAGAGAAGCGGTCGAAGACCGACGGCGTGCCAGACGTCGAGATCGTCGCGAAGGCAAAGAAGCGCTGACGCACCAAAAGTGTTGATTTTCAACCACTTACGATCGACACCTTCAGGAGACAACTGCATATGATTGACCTTGGCGTCTTCGCGCACTCCCACAAGGAGAACGAGCGACGGCTGCCCATCCATCCGATGCACTTCCCGCGTATCGATCCCGACCTGCGTGCGCACCTCTACCTCGAACGCGGCTACGGAACGCCGTTCGGCGTCAGCGACGACGCGTTGGCGCCCCTCGTCGCGGGGATCCGCTCCCGCGAGGAGCTGATCGCCGACTGCGACGTCGTGCTGTTACCCAAGCCGCAACGCGAGGACCTGGCCGAACTGCGCGAGGGGCAGACCCTGTGGGGCTGGCCGCACTGCGTCCAGGACGCCGGCATCACCCAGCTCGCGATCGACCAGAAGCTGACGCTGATCGCCTTCGAGGCGATGAACCACTGGACCGCCGACGGCGGTTTCGGCCTGCACGTCTTCCACAAGAACAACGAGCTCGCGGGGTACTGCTCGGTGCTGCACGCCCTCGAGCTCGTCGGGTCGACGGGCGACTACGGCCGTCGACTGCGAGCGGTCGTCATCGGCTTCGGCGCCACCGCCCGCGGCGCAGTGACCGCGCTGAACGCCCTCGGCGTCGACGAGGTGCAGGTCCTGACCAACCGGAAGGCCGCCGCGGTCGGCTCGCCGATCCACTCGGCGCGGATCGTCCACGTCGCGCACGACCCGGACGACCCGACCCGCAGCTGCGTCGTCACCGACGGCGGCCCCGTGCCGCTGGCGGACTTCCTCGCCGCCAACGACATCGTGGTCAACTGCACCCTGCAGGACACCGACGCGCCGCTGACGTTCCTGGACGAGGACGACCTCGCCGGGTTCGCCGCCGGCAGCGTCATCGTCGACGTGTCCTGCGACGAGGGCATGGGCTTCAGCTGGGCCCGCCCGACGACGTTCGCGCAGCCCAGCTTCGTCGTCGGCGACAACGTGCACTACTACGCCGTCGACCACAGCCCGTCGCACCTGTGGAACTCCGCGACCTGGGAGATCAGCGAGGCACTGCTGCCGCACCTGCGGACCGTGATCTCCGGCGCCGAGGCCTGGGACGCCGACACGACCATCTCCCGGGCCATCGAGATCCGTGACGGGGTGATCCAGAACCCGAGCATCGTCTCGTTCCAGCACCGCGCCGCGCAGTACCCGCACCCGGTCGAGGACGCTGCCTGACCAGGGTCAGCTGTCGAGGGGTCAGCTGTCCATGGAGGCGTCCTTGGTCTCGCGCATCACCAGCAGCGCGACGAACGTGATCGCCGCGGCGATCAGCAGGTAGATGCCCACCCAGCCGACGCCGTACGACGTCGCCAGCCAGGTGGCGATGAACGGCGCCACCGCCGCCCCGAGGATGCTCGCGGTGTTGTAGGCGATGCCCGACCCGGTGTAGCGGACGTTGGTCGGGAACAGCTCGGGCAGCACCGCGCTCATCGGTCCGAAGGTCAGACCCATGAGCACCATGCCGATGACGAGGAAGACCAGCATCCTGCCCTCGCCCATGCCCACCGGGTCGAGCAGCAGCCCGAAGGTGAGGCCGAAGGCCATGATCAGCCCGGTGATCACCAGCAGGGTGATGCGCCGGCCGTAGCGGTCGGCCAGCCAGCCCGAGATCGGGATCGCGCCCGCGAAAAAGAAGACCGCGACCAGTTGGAGCACCAGGAAGTCGGTGTACTGGAAGCCGACCCCGGTGCCGCCGTGCGCCGGGGTCTTTCCGGTTCCGTGGCTGAGCACCCAGGTGGTCATGATGTAGAAGAGCGTGTACGTCGCGAGCATCACGAACGTGCCGATGATCAGCTGGCGCCAACTGGTCTTGAACACCTCGGCGAGCGGGGTCTTGACCTTCTCCCCGTTGGCCACGGCCCGCGCGAAGACCGGCGTCTCCTCCAGCTTGAGACGCACGTAGAGACCGATCATGACCATGACGGCGCTGAGCAGGAACGGGATCCGCCAGCCCCAGCTGAGGAACGCGCCGTCCAGGTCAGGATTCGAGGTGTCGTGGTCCATGAACAGCGTGATGATCAGGAACAGCCCGTTGGCGAGGAAGAACCCGATCGGTGCGCCCAGCTGCGGCCACATCGCGGCCCAGGCACGCTTGCCCTTCTTCGCGGTCTCGGTGGCGAGCAGCGCGGCGCCCGACCACTCCCCGCCGAGGCCGAGGCCCTGGCAGAACCGCATCAGCGCCAGCAGCGCCGGCGCGACGATGCCGATCTGGTGGTAGGTGGGCAACAGGCCGATGAGGAACGTCGCGATGCCCATGGTTAGCAGCGAGCCGACCAGGGTGGCCTTGCGGCCGATGCGGTCACCGAAGTGTCCGAAGACGATCGAGCCGAGCGGCCGGGCGACGAAGGCCAGTCCGAACGTCGCCAGCGAGGCGAGCAGCGCGGTGGTGTCGTTGCCCTTGGGGAAGAACAGATGCGGGAACACGGAGACGGCCGCGGTCGCATAGATGTAGAAGTCGTAGAACTCGATCGAGGTGCCGATTGTGCTGGCCACCACGATGCGGCTGCGCGGCACCTCCTTGGCCTCCGCGACCGCCTTCACTGGCGGGTCGATCACGACGTCGGGGGCCTGACTCATCCGGAATCTCCTGCACAAAATCTCTAAGGCGTGGACCAAGACCGTCCACACTGTGGGAAATACAGTATCGGAACCTTTAGCGGAACGAACTGTCAGGTCCGCGCCGTCGCCACCGTCACGCCAGGAAAGCGTTAAGATTCCAGCCGGAGCGCCGGGAAGTCTGGTCGGCAAACAGCCCCTGCACGCCCTCTTCACCACAGGAGACCGGCCACGTGATCACGCAAGTGCGTTCCGAACTTTCCCGCTACCTACGGACCGAGACGGTCGGTGGGTCCATCCTCCTGATCGCCGCCGCGGTCGCCGTGCTCTGGGCGAACTCCGCCTGGTCCGACGCCTACTTCTCGCTGCGCGACTTCCAGGTCGGGCCGAGCGCACTGCACCTCAACCTCAGCCTCGGCACGTGGGCCCAGGACGCGCTGCTCGCCGTGTTCTTCTTCGTCGCGGGCCTCGAACTCAAACGAGAACTGGTCGTCGGCGAACTCTCCGACCGCAAGAAGGCGATGCTCCCGATCATCGCGGCGGTCGGCGGCGTCGTCACCCCCGCGCTGATCGCACTGACAGTCGGCTGGGGCGAGCCGGGCATCGAACAGGCCTGGGCGATCCCGGTCGCCACCGACATCGCGTTCGCGCTGGGTGTGCTGGCCCTGACCGGCTCCCGGATCCCGGCCGGCGCCCGGGTGTTCCTGCTCAGCCTCGCCGTCGTGGACGACCTGCTGGCCATCATCATCATCGCGACCGTGTTCACCGCGTCCATCGCGATGCTCTGGCTGCTCGCCGCGGTCGCCGGCGCGGCCCTGTACTGGTTCGCGCAGCACCGCCGGATCACCACGCCACTGCTGTACGTCCCGCTGGCGATGTTCGTCTGGTACGCCGTGCACGAGGCCGGGATCCACGCCACCCTGGCCGGCGTGGTGCTCGGCCTGTTGACCCGGGTGCGGCCGGACCCGGGCGAGGACGAGGCCCCCGCCACCCGGCTCGAACACCGCATCCAGCCGTACTCGGCCGGGTTCTGTGTGCCCGTGTTCGCCCTGTTCGCGTCGGGTGTCCCGGTGAACGCAGAGGTGCTCGGCACGATGTTCACCGACCGGCTGACGTTGGCGATCATCCTCGGCTTGCTGCTGGGCAAGACCATCGGCATCTTCGGCGTCTCCTGGCTCGTGGTCCGGCTGCGGATCGCCGTCAAGCCGGCCGGGCTCGACTTCCGCGACATGTTCGCCCTGTCGGTGCTCGGCGCGATCGGCTTCACCGTTAGCCTTCTCGTGGCCGAACTCGCACTCGAGGGCGCCGAACAGGAGAAGGCCAAGGCGGCGGTGCTGCTGACGTCCTTGGCTGCGTCACTGATCGGGTCGGCGCTACTGTTGCGCCGGGGGCGCGTCCACGACGCCCGCACCCAGGCCGAACCGGCCGACAACGGCTGACGAACGACGACGAGACAGGGGCGAGACGTGAGCATCAGCGACCGCAACGGCAGCAACAGGACCGAGCGGCTGACCGGAGACGGAGTCCCGAACTCGATCTCGTCGATCCCGCTCACCGACGTCGACTCGCTGGCACCGGGCACCGCCAGCATCGGCAACCTGGTCAAGGACGCCACCGCACAGGTCTCCACGCTGGTCCGCGCCGAGGTCGAGCTGGCCAAGGCCGAGGTCACCGGCGAGGTGAAGAAGGGGCTGCAGGGCTCGCTGTTCTTCATCCTCGCGATCTCGGTGCTCGTGTTCAGCGCGTTCTTCTTCTTCTTCTTCCTCGCCGAACTGCTCGACGTGTGGGTCGTCCGCTGGCTGGCCTTCCTCATCGTCTTCCTGCTGATGCTGCTGATGACGGCGGCGCTGGCCGGACTCGGATACCTGCGGGTGCGCAAGCTCCGGGCACCGGCGAAGACCATCGACTCGCTGCGGCAGGCCGCGTCGGTGCTGCCCAGCGCCGCCGAGTCGAGCTACCGGCACGGCGACTACACGCCCGGCGAGTACGCCCGCCGGACCACCGGCTAGACGGCCATCAAGCCCGCCACGCCGCCCGTGACCGCCCCAGACCCGTCAACCGCCCGCGTCGACGGTCCGTGGCGGCATCTCGACGTGCACGCGAACGGCATCCGTTTCCATGCCGTGGAGGCCGGCCCGGCAGACCCCAGCGCGCCGCTGGTGGTGCTGCTGCACGGTTTCGCCGACTTCTGGTGGTCGTGGCGGCACCAGCTGACCGCGCTCGCCGACGCCGGGTACCGCACCGTAGCGATGGACCTGCGAGGCTACGGCGACACCGACAAGCCGCCCCGCGGCTACGACGGCTGGACGCTCGCCGGCGACGTCGCCGGACTGATCCGGGCCCTCGGCCACACCGACGCGACGCTGGTCGGGCACGCGGACGGCGGCCTGGTCTGCTGGTCGACGGCCGTCCTGCACCCCCGACTGGTCCGGTCGATCGCCCTGGTCAGCTCGCCGCACCCGATCGCCCTCAAGCGGGCGGTCCTGCGTGACCGCGCCCAGCGCGGCGCCCTCCTGCCGTCGTTCCTGAGCTACCAGCTGCCGTGGCGTCCGGAGCGGGTACTGACCCGCAACGGCGGCGCCGAGGTGGAGCGCCTGCTCCGCGAACGGTCCGGCGAGCAATGGCAGCGCTCGGACGAATTCACAGAGGTCGTCGACCGGGCCCGGACGGCGATCCAGATCCCGGGCGCGGCGCACTGCTCGCTGGAGTACCAGCGCTGGGCGTTCCGCAGCCAGTGGCGTCCCGACGGCCGCCGGTTCATGAAGGCGATGAACAAGGCGCTGACCATCCCGGTCCTGCAGATCCACGGGCAGGACGACCCGTACGTGCTCGCCGCCGCCCTGCGCCACGACACCCGGTGGGCGCCGGGTCGGCGCCTGCACACCGTCGCCGGCGCCGGTCACTACGCGCACCGGGAGCGCCCCGCCGAGGTGACCGCCGAGCTGGCGGAGTTCCTCACCCGCTGACCCGCCCCACCAGTCCCCAGTCCCCCACCTCCGTCCCCAATGTCACATCGGGTATCTCTGGGATACCCAATGTGACATTGGGGACTGCAGGTGGAGGGGTCCAGGTTCGACGCGCGAACTAGAGGATGCAGTTCCCGGTGCCGACGATGACGGACGCGCCGGACGCCTGCGCGAGCTGCCGCGACACCTCCGCCTCGGTGAGCACGAACCCGGTGTCGCTGTTGTCGACCGCCGCGCCGAACACGACGCCCAGCACCCGGCCCTGCTCGTCGACGAGCGGGCCGCCGGAGTTGCCCTGCCGGATCGACCCGCGCACCGTGTAGACCTCGCGGGTGACGTCGGACGTGCGGTAGATGTCGGGTCCCGACAGGTCCAGGATCTCGCGGACCCGGGCCGCGCTGGCGGTGTACGGGCCGCCGCCGGGATAGCCCAGCACGATCGCGCTGTCCCCGGACCGTGCGGGCTCCGGGGCGAACGGGATCACCGGTGCGTCCAGGCCGGGCACCGCGAGCACCGCGATGTCCACCTCCGGATCGAAGAGCACCACGTGGGCGTCGAGCGGTCCGTCGAAGGTGTCCACCACCACCTGCGACGTCCCGGCGACCACGTGCGCGTTGGTCATCACCCGTTCGGGTGCGACCACGAAACCGGACCCCTCCAGTGCCCGCTGGCAGCTCGGCGCCACGCCGCGTATCCGCAACACGCTGGGCTCGAGCCGGGCCGCGACGGGGCTCGCCGCGATGCTCGGGTCCGGCGGGTCCACCACCGCGATCGGGGTGCGCCCGAACGGGCCGATCACGTCGGGCAGGCCGGAGGTGTCGAGCAGCGCCGAGAACTCGCTGGGCAGACGCCGCATCCAGTTGGGCGCGACGTCGTCGACCTGCGTGAGCACCTTGGACCCGCGTACCGCGGTCGCGACCTCGGGCTGCGACGACGCCGTCAGCGGGATGGCCAGCAGCCAGGCCGCGACGAGGACGGCCGCGCACTGCAGCCCGGCGCCGACGACGCTGTCCACCGACCGGGTGACCGGGCTGTGCATCACGCCGCGGGCGGCGCGGCCGAGCACCATGCCCGCCACCTCGCCGACAATCACCATCCCGACGATCAGCAGCACGCCGACCAGCACCCGTGTCCGGCCGGCGTCGACGTGCACCAGCAGGTGCGGTGCGATGAGGATGCCGGCGACCGCGCCGAGGACCACTCCCAGGAACGCCAGCGCGGACGCCACCGCGCCCTGCCGCCAGCCGGAACTGGCGGCCAGCACCGCGACCGCGAGAATCGCGATGTCTATCCAGGCGGATCCGGTCACCGCTCGTGCACCTCGACCACTCCTGCCTCGACCTCCGCCAATGCCACCTCGAGGTCGCGGACGTCGCCGCGATCCCAGTCGATCTCCCAGCCGGAGACCGCGATCAGGCCGGCGAGGACGCCGGCGGTGAAACCCCACACCAGCATGTCGTCGACCAGGAACGCCGGACCCTGGTAGCCGAGCCGGTGCTTGACGACGAATCGGTTGTCCGGATCGAGCAGCGAACGCATCGGCACCCGCGCCACCCGCTCGGTCTCGCCCTGGTCGACCGCCCGCACCGGCGACGGCCGGTCCCAGTACCCGACCACCGGGGTCACGTCGAAACCCGACGGCGGCACGAAGATCCCGGGCAGCACCGCGATGGTGCGCACCCCGTCCGGCTCCAGGCCGGTCTCCTCCTGCGCCTCACGCAGCGCGGTGCCGACCGGTCCGTTGTCCCCGGGGTCGGCGGCGCCGCCGGGGAAGGCGATCTGTCCGCCGTGCTGGCGCAGCGTCGACGCCCGCTGGGTGAGCAGCACGTCGGCGTCCTCGGGCAGGCCGCCGACGGCGATCGGGTCGGCCTCGGCGGAACCGCCGAAGAGGACCAGCACGGCGGCGTCGCGGGCCGACACCCCGGCGGGGGTCCGGCGCAGCAGCACCGGATTTACGGCGTTGCCGTCCGACGGCGGCAGGGTGGCGACCCGGCGCAGCCACTCGGGCGGTTGGTGGTCGGTCAGGTTCACGTCGTCACACCCAGCTTCTCTCGGACCACGTCGGCGATCTGGTCCGCGTTGTCGAAGGGCTGCGGCAGCACCGCGGCCACCGTGCCGTCGGCCCGGACCAGCACGGTCACGGGCAGTACGTTGGGCGCGCCGAGCGCGGCGGCGACCCGGCCGGTGCCGTCCTGCACTCCCGGCAGGTGCACGCCGTAGTCGGCCAGCGCCGTCAGCGCGTTGCCCTCCTTGGCGTCCTGGTGGACGGTGAGCACCGCGACCTGGTCCCCCGCACGACGGGCGTACTCGTCGAGCGCGGGCAGTTCCTTGGCGCACGGGCCGCACCAGTAGGCCCACAGGTTCACCAGCGCGGGGCGGCCGGCCAGCGCCGCGCCGACGTCGATCCGGGCGCCGTCGGCGAGGCACTCGAGGCCGAGGCCGGCCAGCGGGCCCGACGCGACCGCGCCCGGGACCGGCGTCGGACACGGGTCGATCGCGGCTCGCGCCCGGGGACCGGCCAGCGCGGCGTCGGTGTCGCCGGGGGCACGTTCCTGCAGCGACGGGGTTGCCCCACCGCCGACGTAGTCGGCGTAACCGCGCGGGAGGGACTCGTCCGGCCCGCCCCGCGGCCAGATCGCAACGACCAGCGCGGCGACGACGACGAGGGCAGCCAGGCTCCAGCGGCCGGCGTTGGACACGTGCACGCTCAGCTCACCGACCCGCCAGGTCGAGCAGGTGTTCGGTCTCGGGGCCCTTCACCAGGGCCGCGGCCACCTCGGGGTCGGTCGGGCCGACGCCGAACGACGGGCAGTCCTTCGCCAGCACGCACACCCCGCAGGCCGGCTTCTTGGCGTGGCACACCCGGCGCCCGTGGAAGATCACCCGGTGCGAGAGCAGGGTCCACTCCTTGCGGGGGATCAGTTCCCCGACCGCGTGCTCGACCTTGACCGGGTCGTCCTCCTGCGTCCATTCCCAGCGCCGCACGAGCCGGCCGAAGTGGGTGTCCACGGTGATACCGGGCACATCGAAGGCGTTCCCGAGGACCACGTTGGCGGTCTTGCGACCGAAGCCCGGCAGCGTCACCAACTCCTTCATCGTGCGAGGCACCTCACCGTCGAAACGTTCCACCAACGCCTGCCCGAGGCCGATGAGCGAGTTGGTCTTGTTCCGGTAGAAGCCGGTGCTGCGAATGTATTCCTCGAGTTCCGCGCGCTCCGCCCCGGCGTAGTCCGCGGCGGTGCGATACCGCGCGAACAACGCGGGCGTCACCTGGTTAACCCGCACGTCAGTGCACTGCGCGGACAGAATCGTCGCGACCGACAGCTCCAGCGGCGTGGCGAAGTCCAGCTCGCAGTAGACGTGCGGGAACGCCTCGGCCAGCCGCCGGTTCATCCGTCGGGCGCGGCGCACGAGACCGAGCTGGGTCTCGTCGCGACGGCGACTTCCGGCGGACGCGACCCGACGCGGAACCGGGGTCTGCGAAACAGTTGAGGACACCCGGACAACTCTACGGACGAGTAGGTGAAGGCCTCACCGATCGTTTCGCTTCTGAGACATTCGCCGTGTTTACTTCCCGGTATGCAAGGTCTCGCTGTGGTGCTCTTCCCAGTGCTGCTCATGCTGTTTGCGCTGGCGATGGAGCGGGTGGAATGCCGCCTACGCCGGCTGACGGTGCGCGAGCAGGAGGTCCAGGAGTTCCTGGACCAGGCAAGTCATGCCGAGGTGGCGACCCTCGCCGAAGAGGGTCTGCCCCGGGCACTGGCCCGATTCCACCGTCGCCGCAAGCGCGGCGGCGTCGACGCGGAGGACGAGCCGCCGCTGTCCACACAGCGCGCCAGCTGACCGCTGCCCGACGATCCGTGACCATTCGACGTGCGCGGGGTGTCGCCGGTCACTAATGTTCGAGCGCGGACAGCTAGACTTACTTGGACAAGCTACAAAACCGTCGGCACAGCCAAAGTGCCGAAGCACGGCCGGGAGCCTCACGACGGGCACCCGGACGTCAGAATCAAGATCCCTATGAAGGAGCGCACGTGGACGAGGTCCTGGCCAGAGCCGGAATCTTCCAGGGAGTCGAGCCGTCGGCAGTGGCCGCACTGGTCAAGCAGCTCCAGCCAGTCGACTTCCCCCGTGGGCACGTGATCTTCAACGAGGGCGAGCCCGGCGACCGGCTCTACATCATCGTGTCCGGCAAGATCAAGCTCGGTCGCCGCTCCCCCGACGGTCGCGAGAATCTGCTGACCATCATGGGCCCGTCCGACATGTTCGGCGAGCTGTCCATCTTCGACCCCGGTCCCCGCACCTCGACGGCCACCACCGTCACCGAGGTCCGAGCCGTGCAGATGGACCGCGACGCCCTCAAGTCCTGGATCGACCAGCGACCCGAGATCGCCGAGCAGCTGCTGCGTGTGCTGGCCCGCCGCCTGCGCCGCACCAACAACAACCTCGCGGACCTCATCTTCACCGACGTCCCCGGCCGGGTCGCGAAGGCGCTGCTGCAGCTCGCCCAGCGTTTCGGCACCCAGGAAGCCGGCTCGCTGCGAGTGACGCACGACCTCACCCAGGAAGAGATCGCCCAGCTCGTGGGCGCCTCCCGCGAGACCGTGAACAAGGCGCTCGCCGACTTCGCGCACCGCGGCTGGCTGCGTCTCGAGGGCAAGAGCGTGCTGATCTCCGACTCGGAGCGTCTGGCCCGCCGCGCGCGCTGACACCACCGCAGATCTGACCGAGCCGTCCGTCCCCCTCGGGGGCGGGCGGCTTCGTCGTTCCCGGCCCGTCGCGGCCTCAGGCCCGGTGCCGCGCGACCGCCTCGCGCACCGCGGGCACCACCTCGACCGCCCACCGGCGGTGCTGGTGCGGGTCGTCCCCCTCGGCACCGAAGACGAAGGTGTCCATACCCGTCTCGACGACCAGTCCGGTCAGCTCCTCGACCCACTGCCCGACCGGGCCGCCCAGGAAGCCGCCGCCGGGGCCGTCGGTGATGGCGCCGAAGACGTTGTAGATGCGCTGGATGTCGGCGGGGTCGCGGCCGGCGGCCGTCGCGGACTCGTCGATCCGCGCGTGCATGTCGGGCAGCTTCGGCGGCGGGAAGTAGCTGTTCGACGGCGCCCAGCCGTCGGCCTTGCGGCCGAGCACACCGAGCATCCGTGGACCGCCCACCCCCAGCCAGATCCCGATGTCGTGGGCGGGCCGCGGCCCCGGGTGCACCCCGGCCAGCCGGTGGTGGGTGCCGTCGTAGCGCACCGACCGCTCCCCGGACCACATCAGCCGGATCACGTCGACGGCCTCCGACAACGCCCCCGCCGCCTCCCCCGGTGTGCGCTCCGGCCCGTCCATCGCGGTGATGGCCGACCAGAAGGCGCCGGCGCCGAGCGCGAGTTCGAACCGTCCGCCGGACAGCACGTCCAGGCTCGCCGCCGCCTTCGCCATCACCGCCGGGGGCCGCAGGGGCAGGCAGGCCACGTCGGGGAACACCCGGATGCTGGTGGTCCGGGCCAGCACGAACGCCATCAGCGACCAGGTGTCGAGGAAGTCCTTCTGGTACGGGTGGTCCTGGATCCCGACGAGGTCCAGCCCCTCCTCGTCGGCCATCTCGACCAGGTCGAGGACCTCGTCCGCCCGACCCGACTCCGGGGTGGGAAACATGCCGAACTGCAGCGGACGTCCGTAGTCGGTCATCGACGAGCTCCTCGGTTCGCGGGAACACCGAGTTCCACGCTCGCCCACCGGGACCGGAAACGCAACGTCAGCGGCGGAGATAGTCCAGCTGCACCCGAACGGACTGCTCGGCCACCGGCCACAGCTTCTCGTCGACGTCCGTGTACACGTGCTCGACGACGCTGCGCACGCTCGCGTCCGCACCGAGCGCCTCCAGGGCGGCGCGGACCTGGTCGAGCCGGTCCTCGCGATGGTCGAGGTACTGCTGGGCGACGGTCTGCAGGTCGGGCAGGTCCGGGCCGTGACCCGGGAGCACCGTGCGGCCGGTGCCGAGGTCGATCAGCGACCGCAGCGAGGCCAGGTAGTCGCCGAGGTCGCCGTCCGTCGAGTCGAGGACGGTGGTGCCGCGGCCGAGGATGGTGTCGCCGGTGAGCACCGAGCCCTCCCCCTCGATCACGAACGACGTCGAGTCGAGCGTGTGCCCGGGCGTACGCAGCACCCGGATCGCGAGCCCGACCTCCTCGATGAGTTCGCCGTCGGGCAGGCCGGCGTCGGTGCGACGGCGGAACTTCGGGTCCACGGACCGGACCGGGGAGCCGGTCAGCTCGACGAACCGGTCGATGCCGCCGGTGTGGTCCCGGTGCCGGTGGGTGATCAGCGTCAGGGCCACCGGGCCGACCGACGCGACCCGCAGCAGGTGTTCCTCGTCGGCCTCGCCGGGGTCGACCACGACGCATTCCTCGCGGCCCGGGGCCCGCAGGATCCACGTGTTGGTCCCGTCGAGCGTCATCATCCCGGGGTTGTCCTCCAGCATCACCGCGGCGATGTCGGTGACCTGTCGGAGCTGCGCGTACGCCGGATGTGCTGGGGTCATGGGCTCACCTTACAAACCGCGGCTGCGCCACCCCTTGCGGGCGGCGCAGCCGCGCAGCGTGTTCGGACGATCCCGGCCGGTTCAGCGAACCTCGACGATGACCTCGACCTCGACGGGCGCGGCGAGCGGAAGCTCGGCCACCCCGACCGCGGACCGGGCGTGCACGCCCGCGTCGCCGAAGACCTCACCCATCAGCTCGGAGGCGCCGTTGATGACGCCCGGCTGGCCGGTGAAGCCCTCCACGGACGCGACGAACCCGACGAGCTTGACCACCCGCACGACGGAGTCCAGTCCGACCAGCGCGTCGATCGCGGCCAGCGCGTTGAGCGCACAGGTCCGGGCCGCGGCCTTCGCCTCGTCCGCGTCGACGGGCCCGCCGACCTTTCCGGTCAACGGCAGTGCGCCGTCCACGAACGGGAGCTGCCCCGAGGTGTAGACGAGGTCGCCGGTCCGCACCGCCGGGACGTACGCCGCGACGGGGGCCGCCACGGCGGGCAGCTCGAGGCCCAGCTCGGCCAGACGCGCCTTCCACTGTCCCATCGCGGTCAGCCCTTCGGGCGCTTCAGGTACGCCACGTGCTGTTCACCGGTGGGGCCGGGCAGCACCGACACCAGTTCCCAGCCGTCGGCTCCCCACTGGTCGAGGATCTGCTTGGTCGCGTGGGTCAGCAGCGGAACGGTCGCGTACTCCCAGGTGGTCAATTCACTCATGCGGGAGAGCCTAGTGCCCCGCCGCCGAAGTCCACCGACGCAGATTTCCGACGCGGGCAACCGGCCCCGGCACAATGCGGGGCCGCGACTTATAGGCTCCGGGTGTGGCAGCACCTGCGAGCACACCCGCATTCGAATGGCCGGCCAAGGCGGACAAGGCCCGCCTCCACTTTGTCTCAGGCAAGGGCGGCACCGGAAAGTCAACCGTTGCTGCGGCTTTGGCCCTGGCATTGGCCGCGGGCGGGCGGCGAGTACTGCTCGTCGAGGTCGAAGGACGGCAGGGCATTGCGCAGCAGTTCGACATGCCGCCGCTGCCCCCGGCGGAGACCAAGATCGCCACGGCCGACGGCGGCGGCGAGGTGTTCGCGCTGGCACTCGACATCGAGACCGCGTTCCTCGAGTACCTCGACATGTTCTACAACCTGGGCTTCGCCGGCCGCGCGATGCGCCGGATCGGCGCCGTCGAGTTCGCGACCACGCTGGCGCCGGGCCTGCGCGACGTCCTGATCACCGGAAAGATCAAGGAGTGCGTGATCCGCACCGACAAGTCCGGTGTCCGGGTGTACGACGAGGTGGTGGTGGACTCGCCGCCGACCGGCAGGATCGGTAGCTTCCTCGACGTGACGAAGGCGATGGCGGACCTGGCCAAGGGCGGGCCGGTGCACTCCCAGTCGGAAGGGGTGGTGCGCCTGCTGCACTCCGACGAGACGATGGTGCACCTGGTGACGGTGCTCGAGGCCCTCCCGGTGCAGGAAACCGCGGACGCCGTCGTGGAACTCGAGGCCGCGGACCTGCGGATCGGCGCCGTGATCGTCAACCGCAGCGCGACCGCGTACCTGCCCACCAAGGAGATGGCCGACGCGGCCGCGGGCGTCATCGACGCCGACGCGGTCCGGGCCGGTCTCGCCGCGGCGGGCATCACGCTCTCCGACGACGACTTCGCCGGCCTGCTCACCGAGACCATCGAGAACGCGTCGACGCTGCGCGCGCAGGACGACAGCGCCGAGAGCCTCGACGCGCTGGACGTCGCCCGCCTGCACCTGACCGCGCTGACCGACGGCGTCGACCTCGGCGGGCTGTACGAACTCGCCGAGCAGCTGGCCGAACAGGGCGTCCGGTGACGGCCCCGCTCGACGTCGGCGGCATCCTCGCCGACCCGAAGTCCCGGATCGTGGTGTGCTGCGGGTCCGGCGGCGTGGGCAAGACCACCACCGCCGCGTCGATGGCGCTCCGGGCCGCCGAGCAGGGCCGACGCGTGGTGGTACTGACCATCGACCCGGCTCGCAGGCTGGCGCAGGCGCTCGGCGTCGAGGACCTCGGCAACACCCCGCAGCCGGTGCAGCTGGGGCCGGGCGCGACCGGCGAGCTGCACGCGATGATGCTGAACATGCGGCGCACCTTCGACGACATGGTGCTCGAGCACTCGACACCGGAGAAGGCCCAGCAGATCCTGGCGAACCCCTTCTACCAGACCGTGGCCACCTCGTTCTCCGGCACGCAGGAGTACATGGCGATGGAGAAGCTGGGGCAGCTCGCCGCCAGCGACGAGTGGGACCTGGTGGTGGTCGACACCCCGCCGTCGCGCAACGCGCTGGACTTCCTCGACGCCCCGCAGCGGCTCGGTGCCTTCCTGGACGGCCGGATGATCCGGATGCTCTCCGCCCCGGGGCGTGGCATCGGACGCCTGGTGACCGGCGCGATGGGCCTGGCCCTCAAGGCCGTGAACACCGTCGTCGGCAGCCAGATGCTCGCCGACGCGTCCGCGTTCGTGCAGTCCTTCGAGTCCATGTTCGGCGGGTTCCGGGAGCGCGCCGCCCGGACCTACGAGCTGCTGCGGGCCGACGGCACCCACTTCATGGTGGTCGCCGCGCCGGAGCCGGACGCGTTGCGGGAGGCGTCGTTCTTTGTCGAGCGGCTGACCTCCGACGGGATGCCGCTGGCCGGACTGGTGCTCAACCGCACACACCCGACGCTCAGCTCGCTGTCCGCCGATCGCGCGGTGGCGGCGGCGGACCAGCTGAAGGAGAACGCGGAGCACCCGCTGGCGGCCGCGGTGCTGCGAATCCACGCGGAACGGGCCCGGACCGCGCAGCGCGAGCTGCGGATGCTGGGCCGTTTCTCCAAGGCGCACCCGCGCGTCCCGGTGGTCGGCGTGCCGTCGCTGCCCTTCGAGGTGTCCGACCTCGAGGCCCTGCGGGCCGTCGCCGACCAGCTCACCGGCCAGGTCTGACGGCAGGTCGGGCGCGGGCTCAAGCCGCGCCGGGGACGGGTTCCGGCGCGGCCGCCGCCCGCCGGCGCGCGACCAGCAACGCGAGCCCCGCCGCGACCAGGCAGGACGCCGCGCCCATCGCCAACGCGGCCCGGCCGCCGAACTCCTCGGCGACGAAGCCGGCGATCGGCCCACCGATCGGGGTCGAGCCGAGGAACGCGACGGACCACAGCGCCATCACCCGACCTCGCATGCTCGGGTCCGCCCCGAGCTGCAGGGTGCTGTTGCCGGTCGCCATGAAGCCGACGCTGGCGGCCCCGACGAAGGCCAACGCGACCAGTTCGAGCCAGAGCGTGGGGGCGAAGGCCGCGGCCGCGATCAGCACCCCGAACACCACCGCCGATGTCGAAAGCGCCCGCACCCCGGTCCGTCCGCGGGCCGCGACGTAGAGCCCGCCGACCACCGCGCCGGCCCCCATCGCCGCGGTCATGAAGCCGTACACCTCGGCGCCGCCGCCGAAGGTCTCCCGCGCCAGCACCGGCAGCACCACCTGGAACTCGTAGGCGAGGGCACCGACCAGCGCCATCATCAGCAGCGGGATCAGCAGCTCCGGCGTGCGGCCGACGTAGCCGAGGCCCTCGCGCAGCTGCCCGGGACTGCGCCGCACCGGCGGCGACGGACAGAGCGCGGCGACGTCGAGACGGACCAGGGAGACCACGACGGCGACGAAGCTCAGGGCGTTGAGCAGGAAGCAGATCCCGAGTCCGCCCGCGGCGATCACGATCCCGGCGACCGCCGGTCCGACCGCGCGGGCCGCGTTGACCAGCACCGAGTTGAGGCTGACGGCGTTGCGCAGGTCCGCGGGGCCGACCATCTCGAGCACGAACGCCTGCCGGGCGGGATTCTCGAAGCAGTTGTTCATGCCGAGCAGGAACGCGAGCAGGTACACCTGCCAGAGGGTGACCGTGTGGGTGACCGTCAACAGGCCCAGGACCAGGGCCAGCACCCCCATCATGGCCTGCAGCCCGATCATCAGCCGGCGCTTGTCGAGCCGGTCCGCGACGACGCCGCCGTACGGCCCGAACAGCAGGACGGGCAGCGTCTGCAGGGCCACCACGAACCCCAGTGCGGTGCCGGAACCGGTCAGCTGCAGCACCAGCCACGACTGCGCGACGGCCTGCATCCAGGTGCCGACCATCGAGACCGCCTGGCCGCCGAAGTAGAGCCGGAAGTTGGGGTTGGACAGCGAGGCGAAGGTGTCCCGCCGGATGTCGGCGAGGGCGGTCACCGCACGTCCATCCGGTCGCGGTCGCTCGCCGACGCCGCCTCGACCGGCGCCCGCATCTGCGTGGCCAGCGCCTCGATCGCGGGCAACGCCAGCAGCAGTCGGTCGGCCTGACCGTCCGGCAACGCGGCGAGGCCGGAGGCGAACAGCCGGGTCCTGTCGCGGCGCAGCCCCTCGTGCAGCTCCTCGCCGGCCGGGGTCACCTGCACCAGCACGGCGCGGCGGTCGGCGGGATCCGGTGAGCGGGCCAGCAGCCCGTCCGCCTCGAGCTTGCCGATCACGCGGGAGAGCATCGTGGGGTTGAGGCCCTCGGTCGCCGCCAGCTCGCCGACCCCGAGGGGGCCGAGCCTGCTCACGGTGCCGAGCACGGAGAGCTGGGTCCGGGTCAGCCCACCCCCGGAGACCTGCCGGTCGACAAGCCGCGAGATCCGGGCCAGGGCGACCTTGAGTCTGGTGACCTCGTCGTCGGTGAGCGTCCTGGGCATGCGACCACCTCCGTTTTACTTGCCTATCGGCAAGCATACGCCCGGGTGGTCGCACTCCCCCGAATCCGCGGACGGCCGCCGACCTCCGGACAGGAAGGCGGCGGCGGTGCCATGCTGACTGCCATGGCGACACTGCCCGACTGGGCACAGGCACTGGAGCTGGCCCCACACCCGGAGGGCGGCTGGTACCGGGAGACCTGGCGCAGCGACGTCACCGTCCCGGCCGGGGCCCTGCCGGCCGACTACCCGCACTCGCGCTCCGCGGGCACCGCGATCCTGTTCCTGCTGATGCCCGGCGAGCAGTCGGCGTGGCACTGCGTGCGCAGCGACGAGATCTGGTTCTGGCACCGCGGCGGGGCACTGCACCTCGACCTGGGCGGCGACGGGACGGAGCCGGGCTCGCCGAACCGACACGCCCTCGGCGCCGACGTCCTCGCCGGACAGTCGCCCCAGTTCGTGGTGCCGGCGCGACACTGGCAACGGGCCCGCCCGGCCGGGCACGAAGCGGTGCTCGTCAGCTGCGCCGTCGTACCGGGATTCGACTTTGCGGATTTTCGGCTTCACGGCGGGTGACCCGGCCGCGGCGCCCCACGCGGCCGACCCGGACAGCGCACTGGCCGGGCCCGTTGACGGGGTCCCGGCCAGCGACGAGAGAATTAGTCCGTTCAGATGACAGGGGCCTGGTGCCGCTGCGCCTCGAAGAAGTCCGCCCAGGACTCGACCTCGGGGTGCTGCTTGAGCAGCGCACGGCGCTGGCGCTCGGTCATTCCGCCCCACACGCCGAACTCGACACGGTTGTCCAGGGCGTCCGCGCCGCACTGCATCAGGACCGGGCAGTGTCGGCAGATCGTGGCGGCCTTGCGCTGCGCGGCACCGCGAACGAACAGCTGATCGGGATCGACCGCTCGGCATCGCGCCTGCGTAACCCACGCAATACGAGCCTCTGCCTCTTCGACATCCAGCCGGTTTCCCGAGGTGATCACGGTCATCTTCTGCCCCTCCTGCAATACGAGCGTCGCCCTCGCTGACGCTCTTGGGATGTGGTGGGCGCGCCCTATCATGAGCGAGTCTCACCACATTCCTGATCTAGTGTTATCTGAATCACACCGCCTCCCAATTTAGGCAATGTACAACGGTTTGCGCAAGGTGCTGGGCCCACTTTTTTGGTACGGACGTGCATCCAGGACACTCGTCAGCCATCGCGCGAGGTGGCACGACCCGCGCTCGGGGCCCGAGCACGCACGGCCACGTACTCTGTCGGGGTGCCAATCGCAAAGACAGTCGCGAAACTCGCCGGATGCTCTGCCCTTGCCGGGGCGCTCCTGGCGGGCGTGATGTTCCCGTTGGCCGGCGGGTTCGGAATCGCGTCGAACCGGGCCGCGGACGCCGTCGACAACGTGTCCGCAGAACTCATCGAAGGCGATGTGCCGGCGGTGTCGACCATGGTCGACGTCGACGGCAACCCCATCGCCTGGCTCTACGAGCAGCGCCGGTTCGAGGTGCCCAGCGACAAGATCTCGAACGACATGAAGCTGGCGATCGTCTCCGTCGAGGACCGGCGGTTCGCCGACCACCAGGGGGTGGACTGGCAGGGCACAGTGCGCGCCTTCCTCACCAACACCACCAGCGGGCAGGTTCAGCAGGGCGCGTCCACCATCGACCAGCAGTACGTGAAGAACTACCAACTGCTGGTCGTGGCGAAGACCGACGCCGAGCGCCGGGCCGCCATCGAGACCACCCCGGCGCGCAAGATCCGGGAGATCCGGATGGCGCTGACGCTGGACAAGAAGCTCACCAAGGACGAGATCCTCACCCGCTACCTGAACCTGGTGCCGTTCGGCAACGCGTCGTTCGGCATCCAGGACGCGGCCCGCACCTACTTCGGGGTCGACGCGAAGGACCTCAACCTGACGCAGTCCGCGATGCTGGCCGGGATGGTGCAGTCCAGCTCCGCGCTGAACCCGTACACCAACCCGGACGGCGTGCTCGAACGCCGCAACACCGTGCTCGACACCATGATCGCGAACATCCCGGACCGCGCTGGCGAGATCCGGGCTGCCAAGGACGAGCCCCTCGGGGTGCTGCCGGAGCCGCAGACTCTGCCCCGCGGGTGCATCGCCGCCGGCGACCGCGGCTTCTTCTGCGACTACGCGCTGCAGTACCTGGCGAATGCCGGGATCAGCCGCGAGCAGGTCGAGAAGGGCGGCTACCTGATCAAGACCACCCTCGACCCGAAGGTGCAGAACTCCGCGCACAGCGCGCTGACCGCGACCGCCAGCCCGACCGTCGAGGGCGTCGCGCAGGTGATGAACGTGATCGCGCCCGGCCAGGACCAGCACCGGGTGCTGGCGATGAGCAGCAGCCGCAACTACGGACTCAACGGCGAGATCAACGAGACCGTCCAGCCGCAGCCGTACTCGCTCGTCGGCACCGGCGCCGGCTCGATCTTCAAGATCTTCACCACGGCCGCGGCGATGGAGAAGGGTCTCGGCACCGACGCGGTCCTGCAGGTTCCCGGCCGGGTCGACGTCAAGGGCATGGGATACGGCGGCGCCAAGGGCTGCCCGCCCGCCACCTACTGCGTGGAGAACGCGGGCAAGTACCCGCCCGCGCTGTCGGTGACCGACGCGCTGGCCCAGTCGCCGAACACCGCCTTCGTCAAGCTGATCGAGGCCGCCGGCGTCACCCCGACCGTGGACATGGCGGTCCGCCTCGGCCTGCGGTCCTACGCACAGCCCGGCACCTCCGGGCAGGGCGACGGTCAGTCCCTCGCCGACATGCAGAAGCAGCAGAACCTCGGCTCGTTCACCCTCGGCCCGACCTGGGTGAACCCGCTGGAGCTGTCCAATGTCGCGGCGACCCTGGCCTCGCACGGGAAGTGGTGCCCGCCGACGCCGATCGACTCGATCGTCGACCGCACCGGCAAGCCGGTGTCCGTCACCCAGCAGGCCTGCGAGCAGGTCATCGCCCCCGGCCTGGCGGACACGCTGGCGAACGCACTCAGCCACGACGACAAGCCCGGCGGCACCTCCGCCGGCGCGGCCGGTTCCGTCGGCTGGACGCTGCCGATGTCCGGCAAGACCGGTACCACCGAGTCGCACATGTCCTCGGCGTTCCTCGGCTTCACCAACAACCTCGCGGCCAGCGTGTACGTCTACGCGGACTCGCCGACGCCCCGCGAGATCTGCACCTCGCCGCTGCGCCAGTGCAGTGAGGGCAACGTCTACGGCGGCACCGAACCCGCCCGGGCCTGGTTCCTGGCGATGAAACCGATCGTGAACGAATTCGGCCCGACGTCGCTGCCGCCCCTGGACCCGAAGTACCAGCGTGGATCGCAGAACGCGCAGGTCCCCGAGGTGGTGGGGATGAGCCAGGCGCAGGCGACCGGCGCCCTGCAGGCCGCCGGGTTCACGGTGAACGCCGTGTCCATGTCCGGGGAGAGCGCGCGCGGCACCACGCTGAGCACGTCACCGGCAGGGCTCGCGGTCCCGGGCTCGTCGATCACGCTCTACGTGAGCGACGGGACCGCCAAGAAGACGGCGCCCACACCGGCACCGGGCGCTCCCGGCGGCCCCGGCGCCCCGGACGGACAGGCGACGATCCAGCTGCCCGGCCTGCCCCCGATCACCCTGCCGGTGCCGCGCTGACACCGCGCCGCTGACATGAAGCCGCCCGGGTGCGGGCGGGAGCACTCGACTCCCGCCCGCACCCATCTGACGCATACCGGGACGCTCCCCCAGCTCCTCCGCGACCTGGGCGATCGCGGTGTCCGCAACGTCGGCCAGTTCGGCGTCGGTCAGCGGGGTGGGCAGGTACTCGTCGATGATCCGCGCCTCGGCGTGCTCCTTCGCGGCCAGTTCCCCGCGACCGTTCTCGGTGTAGATCTCGGCGGACTCGCCGCGCTTCTTCGACTCCTTGGCCAGTACCTTGAGCACGTCGTCGTCGGTGAGTTCGCGCGACTCCTTGCCCGCGACCTCCTCGGTCTGGATAGCGGCGAGCAGCATTCGCAGGGTCTGGGTGCGCAGCGTGTCCTTGGCCTTCATCGAGGTCGTCAGGTCGGCGCGCAGGGTGCTCTTCAGGCTGGCTGTGGAATCGGACATGGTGCCGAACGCTACGCGCCTCAGGCGGTGAGGCGCATGTCGATTGCGCCCGCTGCGTATCCTTGAGTGGTGTTTGACAACCCTCGCAACGTCCTCCGCGGAACCGCGGCCGGTGTGGTCGGAGCCGCGGCGCTCGGCGTCGGGTACGCCTCTCTGATCGAACGGAACGCCTTCACCCTGCGTGAGGCGACCATGCCGGTGCTCGAGCCCGGGTCCCCCTCACTGCGGGTGCTGCACATCAGCGACCTGCACATGATGCCCGGGCAGAAGCTCAAGCAGAACTGGCTGCGCGAACTGGACCGTCTCGACCCCGACCTGGTGGTGAACACCGGCGACAACCTCTCGCACCAGCGGGCGGTGCCCGCGGTCGTGCAGTCGCTCGGCAGCCTGCTGGCCCGGCCGGGCCTGTTCGTCTTCGGCAGCAACGACTACTTCGCACCGAAGCCGAAGAACCCGCTCAAGTACTTCAACAAGGAGCACAAGCGGACGCACGGCGAGCCGTTGCCGTGGAAGGACCTGCGGGCGGCGTTCACCGAGCGCGGCTGGCTGGACGTGACGCACACCCGCCGGGAGCTCGAGGTGGCCGGCATCCGCATCGCGACGGCAGGCGTCGACGATCCGCACCTCAAGCGGGACCGCTACGACACCATCGCCGGCCGGCCGAACCCGATGGCGAACCTGCGGCTCGGCATCACCCACTCGCCCGAGCCCCGGGTGCTGGACCGGTTCGCCGACGACGGCTACGACCTGGTGCTCGCCGGCCACACCCACGGCGGCCAGCTGTGCCTGCCGTTCTACGGCGCGCTGGTGACCAACTGCCAGCTGGACCGGTCCCGGGTCAAGGGTCCGTCGAAGTGGGGCGCCCACACGCGCCTGCACGTCTCCGCCGGCGTGGGCACCTCCCCGTACGCCCCGGCGCGGTTCTGCTGCCGCCCGGAGGCGACCCTGCTGACACTGGTCGCATCCCCCTCCAGAGGGCCAAAACAGGGCGTCCGACCAGGCGTTTCGCGTTCTTCGGCAGTCGTGCGCTAGACTTCGCTGGCTGCCAAAACAACGGCAGTGAGCAGGGCACGGGGTGTGGCGCAGCTTGGTAGCGCGCTTCGTTCGGGACGAAGAGGTCGTGGGTTCAAATCCCGCCACCCCGACAGTGCTCGAAGGCGCCMTCCGATTCATTCGGATGGCGCCTTCGCTGTTTCCGGGACTCTTTCGCGCGCTCCCGGACCGTTCAGTGCCGCCGGCTGTGCCAGACGGCGCCGGTCACTCGTCCTGGTGAATCTGGATCAGGTTTCCGCAGGTGTCGTCGAAGACCGCCGAGGTGCCGGACTGGTCCGCGGTCGGCTCGCCGGTGAACCGCACGCCCAGCGCGGACAGGCGCTCGTACTCCGCACGCACGTCCGGGGTGCCGAACACGATGATCGGCAGGCCCTGCTCGTAGACGCCCCTGCGGTACGCCTCGGCGACCGGGTTGTCGCTCGGCTCGAGCAGCAGTCCCACGCCGTCGGGATCCTGCGGCGACCGCACGATGTACAGGTTGTACTCCGGCATTGCCATCAACTCCTCGAAGCCCAGGACGTCGCGGTAGAACTCGAAGGCCGCGGCCGGGTCGACGACATGGATTCCACACATCTTGATTCGCATGTCCCGACGCTAACGGCGACCGCCGACATCAGCCCTCGACTGTCGCCACGACGCCCCCGCGTCCGCACCCCCGCCTACCCGCATCCGACTCCTGAGGCAACCCCGAAGAACCCGGCGAACGCGTTCCAGAAGATGCGTCAAACCTCACACGATGGTTCGCTCGATACCGACCCGTAACAGAGGCCAGTCGCTCTCAACTGGCGTTTGACCCTATCCCGTTACCCTTTGGTAACTTATTGGCCCTTTTCAGATAACTGCAACAAGTTCCGGTTTCCGGTGACAGAGTGTGGTGGATTTCACCCACCCCCGATGTTCGGCTAGGCCATCCCCGGGCCGAGCGCAAGGAGTTTCCATGTCGAGATCCCAAGTGCGGCGTGTTGCCGTACCGGTCACCAGCGCGGCGGTCGTCGCCGGAATGATGCTGATCGGAGCCCCGGCGAACGCCGCGACCACCACGACTCCGTTCAAGAATTCTTGCCAGGCCAAGGCGGTACTCACTGTCGACAAGGTGGCCGACACCTCGATGACGGTCGACGCGCCCGCCACCGTCGCACCCGGCGAGACGTTCACCTACCGAATCCAGCCCGGCGGAGGGTCGTACCCGAACAGCGACTCCGGAGCGACCACCACCAGTGTCTCGCGATTGAAGGTCGACTACGCGATCCCTGCCAACGCCACCTTCGTCAGCGCTGCGGTCGTGGGGACCGGCATCAACCTGACCGGCGCAACACCGAGCGTGATTCGGGTGGACGACGCGGGCAATCCGAGCGCCTCGGGCGGCCTCCTCCGACTGTCCGGCAACAACCAGACCATCGGCAACGGTCCGTCCTCGAGCACCAACTCCGAGGGCGGCATCATTGCGCCCAAGCTGAAGAAGGACCTCAACGGCAACGCCACCAGTGGCGACAGCTGGTTCCGGCTGCCCGCCGTCGACGTGACGATGACCGCGGGTGCACCCGGCGTGATCACCCCCAAGGTTCGCGGTGGCGGCAACGCCTCCGCCTACAGCAACGACATGAACTACTACACCTTCCTGCCGCTGGCCAGTTTCTTCGGCAACCAGTGGGCACCCACCCGCTGCATCCCCAGCGACAACAAGAGCGCAGCCAACGCAGGCGCCGGCCCCCTGGCCACCATCACGGTGAGCAACCCGGGCCCGGTCATCGTCGACACCACCACCACGCTGAACGTCCCGGCCACCGCCAAGACCGGCACCGCCGTCGACCTCACCGCCACCGTCGCCCCCGCCGGCGCCACCGGCACCGTCCAGTTCAAGGACGGCGCCACCAACATCGGCGGCGCGACCCCCGTCAACAACGGTGTCGCGACGCTGAACCACACCTTCACCACCGACGGTGCACACTCCGTCACCGCCGTGTACTCCGGCGACGCGACCAACCGCACGTCCACCTCGGCAGCCTCCAACGTCGACGTCTCCACGGACCCGGTCATCGTCGACACCACCACCACCCTGAACGTCCCGGCCACCGCCAAGACCGGCACCGCCGTCGACCTCACCGCCACCGTCGCCCCCGCCGGCGCCACCGGCACCGTCCAGTTCAAGGACGGCGCCACCAACATCGGCGGCGCAATCCCCGTCAACAACGGCACCGCGACGCTGAACCACACCTTCACCACGACCGGTGCGCACTCCGTCACCGCCGTGTACTCCGGTGACGCGACCAACCGTCCGTCCACCTCGGCGGCGTCCACCGTCGACGTGTCGGTCAACGTTGTCGACACCACCACCACGCTGAATGTTCCGGCGACCGCCAAGACCGGCACCGCCGTCGACCTCACCGCCACCGTCGCCCCGAGCGGCGCGACCGGCACGGTCGAGTTCAAGGACGGCACCGCCGTCCTGGGCAGCTCCCCTGTCAACAACGGCACCGCGACGCTGAACCACACCTTCACCACCAACGGCGCACACTCCATCACCGCCGTCTACAGCGGCGCCAATGGCTTCGCCACCAGCACCTCCGCTGCCGGCACCGTCGACGTCACCACTGACCCGGTCATCGTCGACACCACCACCACGCTGAACGTCCCGGCCACCGCCAAGACCGGCACCGCCGTCGACCTCACCGCCACCGTCAGCCCGTCTGACGCCACCGGCACGGTCGAGTTCAAGGACGGCACCGCCGTCCTCGGCAGCTCCCCCGTCGCCAACGGTGTCGCGACGCTGAGCCACACCTTCACCACCAACGGTGCACACTCCGTCACCGCCGTCTACTCCGGTGACGCCACCAACCGCACGTCCACCTCGGCAGCCTCCAACGTCGACGTCTCCACGGACCCGGTCATCGTCGACACCACCACCACCCTGAACGTCCCCGGCACCGCCAAGACCGGCACCGCCGTCGACCTCACCGCCACCGTCAGCCCGTCTGACGCCACCGGCACCGTCCAGTTCAAGGACGGCGCCACCGACATCGGCAGCGCGATCCCCGTCAACAACGGCACCGCCACGCTGAACCACACCTTCACCACGGATGGCACGCACTCCGTCACCGCCGTCTACTCCGGCGACGCCACCAACCGCACCTCCACCTCCACGGCCTCGAACGTCGAGGTCTCCACGGATGTCGTGGTTGCCGACACCACCACCACGATGAACGTGCCGGGTGAGGCCACCACGGGCGACCAGGTCGAGCTCTTCGCCCTGGTCAAGGACGGCGACAACAACCCCGCCGTCGGCGGCACCGTCCAGTTCACGATCAACGGCACCAACGTCGGCGGCGCGATCGCCCTCGTCGACGGCGGCGCGAAGCTCGACCACACCTTCGCCGCCAGTGGCGCGTACACCGTCGGCGCCGTCTACAGCGGCTCCGCGACGTTCAACGGCTCGACCGCGACGGCTGCGTCCGTCAACGTCACCGATCCGGCGCCGGTCGAGCTCGACACGGTCACCACGCTGACCGCGCCGGCGACCGCCACCAAGGGCGACGCGGTGAACCTGTCCGCGGCCGTGAAGACCCAGGCCGGTGACCCGGTCACCTCCGGCACCGTCACCTTCATGGACGGCGCCACCGCGATCGGCACCGCCGTCGACGTGGTCAACGGCCAGGCGACCCTGTCGCACGCCTTCGCCCTCACCGGCGACCGGCACATCACCGCCGTCTACAGCGGTGCGTCGGGCCTGAAGGAGTCGACCTCGGCCGCCTCCACGGTCACCGTCTCCGCCGGCGGCACCAACCCCGGTGGCACGGGTTCGCTGGGATCGCTCGGGAGCATCTTCGGTTCCTAGTTCCACGCGCAACGTGACAACACCATGACGAACGCCCCTCACCGAAACGGTGAGGGGCGTTCGCCGTGCGGCGGCGTCGATTTCACGCGAATCGACGCCGCGCCTGCTTCCATGCCAACCACCCGCGGAGGGTCGGCAATTGCCCTATGTTGACCGGATGACCATCGCCGTCTCCCGGCTCAGCCGGTCCACCGTCGCCGGGTACTCCCTCGGCTCGGTGGGCACCGGCGGCTTCGCCACCCTCCCCGGGCTGGTCCTCGCCTACTACCTGACGGACACCCTCGGGGTGGCGGCCGCCGCGGCCAGCGTGGTGGTGTTCGCGCCGAAGGCACTCGACCTCCTGGTGAACCCGCTGATCGGGTCCCGTAGCGACGCCGAGGCCGCCCGCACCGGCACCCGGCGGCGGTTCCTCCTGCTCGGTGCGCTCACCCTGCCCGTCTTCTTCGCGCTCACCTTCGCGGTCCCGACGGGCCTGTCCACGTTGGCCGGATGCCTCTGGGTGGGTACGGCCTTCATCGCCGCCGCCGTCGCATTCAGCCTCTTCCAGGTGCCGTACATCGCGCTGCCCGCGGAGCTGACCGACGACTACCACGAGCGGTCACGGCTGATGTCCTGGCGCGTCGCCCTGCTGGGGGTGGCGATCCTGCTGTTCGGGGCCGGCGGCCCGGCCCTGCGCGAACTCGGCGGCGGCGGCCGCCCCGGCTACCTGGTGATGGGTGTCGTCGCCGGGCTGATCCTCGGACTCGGCATGCTGGCCAGCTGGCGGATCGCACCGCGCGGTCCCGCCACCAACGTCGATTCGACTGCCTCGCACGGCATCTCCGAAAGCCTCGCTGCGGTGCGGTCGAGTTCGGCCTTCCGGTTCCTGCTCGGCACCTTCGTGCTGCAGGCCCTGGCAACCGGCTGCATGCTCGGTGGCGCCCAGTACGTGGCCACCTACGTGCTCGACGCCGAGGACGCGGTCTCGTTTCTGTTCGTCGCCCTGGTGGGCCCCGCGGTCGCGGTGATGCCGCTGTGGACGCGACTGGTCCGCCAGTGGGGCAAGCAGCGCGCCTTCTTCCTCGCCTCGGGGCTGTTCCTGGTCGCCGCGCTGGCCCTGCTGGGGCTGCTCTCCGGCCCCGGCGGCTGGGTGTACGCGGTGGTGGCGCTCGCCGGGATCGGCTACGCCGGAATGCAGATGCTGCCGATGTCGATGCTGCCGGACGTGATCAGCGACCACGAGACGCGGTCCGCCGGAGCCGTCCGGGCCGGCGCCTTCAGTGGGGTGTGGACGGCCGCCGAGACGGTGAGCATGGCGCTGGGACCGGCGGTGGTGCTGCTCGTCCTCGCCGCCACCGGATTCGTCTCGTCCGCGGGCGCAGACCCGGCCCCCCAGTCCGACACCGCGATCACCGGGATCGTGCTCGCCTTCGCGCTGGTGCCTGCCCTGCTGGTGGCCGCCAGCATGTGGGCACTGCGCGGCTATCGTCTCGCCGCCGAGGAACGGAACAGGAACCACTGATGCAGTTCGAACACACCCCCACCGAGATCCTCGCCCGCCTCGACGCGCTACGCGCGGCCGACGCCCCCACCGAGGGCGGGCGGCTGCTGTCCTACGTCTACGACCCCGGCGTCGCCGAGCTCCACGACCTGGCCGGTGCCGCGGCACGGAAGGCGCAGTCGCTCAACGGACTCGATCCGACCACGTTCCCCTCCGTCGCGGCGCTCGAGCGGGACCTCGTCGGGCTGGCCCGCGACGTGCTCGCCGACGGGGTGGACGGCGTCGTCGGCTCCGTCACCAGCGGGGGCACCGAGAGCTGCCTGCTCGCGGTGAAGTCCGCCCGCGACAGCTGGCGAGCGGCGACCGGCCGGGACGACCGGCCGACACTCGTGATCGGGTCCACCGCGCACGCCGCGTTCATCAAGGCCGCGCACTACCTGGACCTGCGGCTGCGGGTGCTGCCGGTCGACCCGGACACCTGCCGGCTCCGGCCCGCGGACGTGGCGGCGGCGCTGGACGAGGACGTGGCGCTGGTGGTGGTGTCGACGCCGTCGTACCCGCACGGAGCCCTCGACCCGGTCGCGGAGATCGCAGGAATTTGTGCTGCACAGTCGATTCCGGTGCACGTGGACGGATGCATCGGCGCCTGGGTGTTGCCCTGGTGGCCGGGTGCGCAGGACCGTCCCGCCTGGGACCTCCGGGTGCCGGGGGTCGCGAGCCTGTCGGTGGACCTGCACAAGTACGGCTACGCGCCGAAGGGCGTCTCGGTGCTGCTCTACCGCGACCGGGACCGGCACCGCCGGCAGTGGTTCGCCACCAGCGCCTGGCCGGGGTACGCCGTCGTCAACCCCACCATGCTGGGTTCTCGGACGGTGATGCCCATCGCCGCCGGCTGGGCGGTGTCACAGGCCTTGGGGCGCAGCGGGTTCGCGGAACTCACCGGCCAGATCGCCGGGGCCGTCGAACAGCTCCACAAGGTGGTGGACGCCGTCGAGGGCCTGCGAGTGGTCGGCGACCCGGTGGGCCCGCTGCTCGCGGTGGCCACCGACCCCGATGTCGACGAGTCGAGGCGGGTGGACCCGCACCGTTGGGCGGACGCCGCAAAGGAGCTGGGCTGGGTGCTGCAACCGCAGCCGGGACGCGTCCAGTCCGACGGCACCGCGTTGCCGCGCACTACCCACCTGACGATCACCCCGGTCACCGAGTCGGTCTGCGCCGAACTGGGCGATGCGCTTGCCGCAGCCGCGGATTCGGTCCGCGGCGTCCCCGGGGCCACCGCCCCCGCGGAGTTCGTGGCGGCGGCCGGACAGATCCGCCCGGAGGACCTCACCAGCGAGAACTGTGCCGCGGTGCTGGGCCTGGCCGGCCTGGACCCGGAGGGTGGGCTGGACGGCCCGATGGCCGAGCTGCTGGCGTTGATCGAGGCGCTGCCCGAGCACGTCGCGGAGCGGTTGCTGGTCGAGTTCCTGGCCCGCTTCATGGAGTAGTCGACCGAACCCGGCTCGTCCCCACCCACGGGCGCCGCGGTCACCGGTGGGGGATGATGGAGGCAGGTCGGACAACGAGGGGAGGCACCAAATGGACACCGTGGTCCTGTTCCTGCTGGCGTGCGCGGTCTACTGGTGGGCCCTGCTCTGACCTGACGTCCTCGGTCAGCGCGGGGTCGGCTCCGGGCGCGCGTCGTCGGCTGCCCGGCACCGCTCACACAGGCCCCAGAACACCACCTCGGCCTCGTCGATCGCGAATCCGTGCGGGTCCGAGGGTTGCAGGCAGGGCGCATGCCCGACGACACAGTCGACGTCGACGACGAGGCCGCACCCGCGGCACACCAGATGGTGATGGTTGTCCCCGGTCCGGGTCTCGAACCGCGCCGGGGAGCCGGCCGGCTCGATGCGGCGGAGGATCCCGGCGTTCACGCAGGCCCTGAGCACGTCGTACACAGCCTGCGTGGACACCGACCCGAGCTCCCGCCGAACAGCGGCCGCAACCCCATCGGCGTCGGAATGCGGCTGCGCGGCAACCGCATTCAACACTGCGACCCGCGGTGCGGTCACCCGCAGGCCCGCCGAACGCAACTGCGCCTGGGGGTCGAGGTGGTCGTCGCCGTGCTGCATGAGCCAAGTATCCCCCTTCTCTGGAACAAGTCAAGAAAACACGGCCCCGCACCTCCCCAATGTCACATCGGGGAACCCTGGGGAACCCGATGTGACATTGGGGGAACTGTCGGAGACAGTCGGACACCGGGAACAAACTCCCGACCGCCGCCGTTGAACGAACCGTTGGCGTCCGGACATGCCCCGGGCCTCACCCCTTTAGTCGCCACGTGCGACCACTCGCCGAGAGGCGCCTGTGGGACGTCAACGCGAAGGGCCGCCCCCCCGTGTGTGGGTGGCCCTGATCGCCTTGGCGACGCCCTCGCCGTACGCCGGGTCACATGCGGTGCAGTTGTCGATGTGACGCTGCACCACCTGCTCGGAGGCCCCGTTGATGGCGCGGGCGGTGTTGTCGAAGAGCACCTGCTTCTGCTCGGCGCTCATGTTGTTGAAGAGCACCCGCGGCTGCGAGAAGTAGTCGTCGTCGTCCGCGCGGTAGTCGAAGTGGTCCGCGACCGCGCCGACGGCCTGCGCGGGATCGCGGTACTGCGACTGCTCCTGCCACCGCCCGTAGCTGTTCGGCTCGTAGTGCAGGGAGCCGCCGTTGTTGCCGTCCACCCGCATCGCCCCGTCCCGGTGGAAGTTGCTCACCGGGCAGCGCGGCGAGTTCACCGGGATCTGGTAGTTGTTCACGCCCAGCCGGTAGCGCTGCGCGTCGCCGTAGGAGAACAGCCGGCCCTGCAGCATCCGGTCCGGCGAGAAGCTGATGCCGGGCACCACGTGCGCCGGGTTGAACGCGGCCTGCTCCACCTCGGCGAAGTAGTTGTCCGGGTTCCGGTTGAGCTCCCACTCACCGACCTCGATCAGCGGGTAGTCACCCTTCGGCCACACCTTGGTCAGGTCGAACGGGTGGTAGGACACCTTCGCCGCGTCGGCCTCCGGCATGATCTGCACGCACAGCTTCCACTTCGGGAAGTCGCCCGCCTCGATCGCGTCGAAGAGGTCGCGCTGGTGACTCTCGCGGTCGTTGCCGACCAGCGCGCCCGCCTCGGCGTCGGTCAGGTTCTCGATGCCCTGCTGCACACGGTGGTGGAACTTGACCCAGAACCGCTCGCCCGCGTCGTTGATGAAGCTGAAGGTGTGCGAGCCGAAGCCGTGCATGTGCCGGTACGACGACGGGATGCCGCGGTCGCTCATCACGATGGTGACCTGGTGCAGCGACTCGGGCAGGTTCGTCCAGAAGTCCCAGTTGTTGTTGGCGCTGCGGAGGTTGGTGCGCGGGTCCCGCTTGACGGCGTGGTTGAGGTCCGGGAACTTCAGCGGATCACGGAAGAAGAAGACCGGGGTGTTGTTGCCGACGAGGTCCCAGTTGCCCTCCTCCGTGTAGAACTTGACGGCAAATCCCCGGATGTCACGCTCGGCGTCGGCCGCGCCGCGCTCACCCGCGACGGTGGAGAACCGAGCGAAGAGCTCGGTCTTCTTGCCGACCTCGGAGAAGATCTTCGCGCTGGTGTACTTGGTGATGTCGTTGGTGACGGTGAACGTGCCGTAGGCGCCGGAACCCTTGGCGTGCATGCGGCGCTCCGGGATGACCTCACGGTCGAAGTGCGCGAGCTTCTCGAGGAACCAGACGTCCTGCAGCAGCTGCGGTCCCCGCGGACCGGCCGTCTGCACGTTCTGGTTGTCCGGCACCGGCGCGCCGACCGCGGTGGTCAGCTTCGAGTCGGTCGCCGAGGTGTTCTGAGGATCAGTGCCTTGAGTCATCTGTGGATCCCTTCCTTACTGGCCGAGCCCGGGGGCGTCGGCCACGTTGGACTGCGAACCTCGGTCGGAGCTACATCCGAAGGTGGGCGTGACCCGCCGCGAACCGTGGCTCGCGGCGTGGGGGCTGCTTCTCGGTCACACCAACACTGCAACACCTTTTCTGGAATTAGTCAAGATTAGACGCGGCCTGTCGCGCGGCCGACTCCCGCCCATGCTCGCCCATCGCGGCGTCCGCCGTGGGGCGTTCACGCATTGTTCCCCCGGAAACGAATTCGAGGCCCGAACTCGGCACGGCACCCCTGCCGCCGAGGCGAATTCCGGAGGAGAGTGGTGATTGCGGGCCCAACTCACGAGAGGAGGCGAGGGCCGTGGACATGATGCATATGTTCATGATGTGGCTGCAGCAGATGGGCGTGACGCCACCGATGATGAACATGCCGCCGATGATGAACATGCCGCCGAAGTAGGTCGACGAAGCAACAACCGACCCCGCACGCGGCCGGAGCCGCGCAGCGCGCCAATTCTTAATTGACATATGTCAAGAGGGTGGCAGGATCGGGTGCATGCCGAAGACGTTGCCGACCCTCGACGTGACCGCTCCGGTCTGCTGTGCGCCCGTCTCCGCCGCCCCTCTGACCGACGAGGCCGCGCTGCACGTCGCGCTGCGACTGAAGGCGCTCGCCGACCCGGTCCGGATCAAGCTGATGTCGATCCTGCTGACCGCGAAGGAGGGCGAGGTGTGCACGTGCGACCTCGCCACCGCCGTCGGCCTGGCCGAGTCGACGATCAGCCACCACCTCGGCCAGCTCAGGAAGGCCGGCATGGTCCGCCCGACGCGACGCGGCATGAACGTCTACTACAGCGCACACCGGGACGCCCTCGAGGCGCTGCGGCTGGTCCTCGACCCGCACTGCTGTACCTGAGGGCCGCGGCCGTCAGGTGCCGACCGGCCGAACCAGCTGGGCCACCACGACGTAGTTGTCGTCGGTGGACTCCCCTTCCCGGACATCGCAATTGGCGAGGAGCAGCCGCCCGGCCACCGACTCGCGCAGCTCGTGGGCACCGAGCAGAGATCCCTTCGGCAACGGGCCCGCGGTCTCGACCGCGTACTCCAGGACGCCCGCGGTCGTGCGGAGCACCACGCGGTCCCCGGGTTCGACCACCCGCAGCGCCCGGAACGGCGCCTCCCGCTTGGCGTAGTTGTGCCCCACGACCACGACGGTCTGCCGGGTCCCGGTCCCGGGGAGGCCACTCTCGCCCCACCAGACCGGACGCTCGTCGATCGGGTCCAACCGTTGCCCGCCGGGCCCTCCCCGCATCAACTCCTCGGGGTGGAGCGGACTGCTCAGATAGGTGGTCCCGGCGGGTGTCCGCAGCTCGATCCGCGTCGGCTCGGCCGGCGCGACAACCGCGTCCGCCGGTGGAGCCGCAGCGATGTGCGACTCCACCGGCGACCGGTCGGGCGGCGGCCCGGCCTCGGCACCCGAGCATGCGGGCGCCAGAGCCAGCACGGCCGCTGCGACCAGCAGGCGGCCGGCGCTACGAGGCGGTGTTCGACGCATCGTCGGCGCGCCGGCGACGCACGAGGACCGTCCCCGCGGCGGCGGCCGCACCGAGGACACCGACACCGACCAGCACGGCCGGGACGCTCACCCCGATCGACTGGGTACCGGTCGACGAATCCCCCAGCGCGAGGTCGACCGGGGGCAGTCCGCCGGCCAGCGCCTCGTCGCCGTCGGCGTCGGTGACGTAGTAGTCGACCACGTCGAATGCGCCCTTGCTGGTGTAGTAGCCGACCAGCTTCACACCGGTCCCGTCGACCACCGCGGTGGTGTCGTCGATCTTGGTGACGCCCTCCCCGTCGGAGGTGTGGTCGCCGATGACGACGTCACCGCCGACGCCGACGCCGTCCGCAATGTCCTTCGCGGCGTTGGCCTTGAGCTCTTCGAGAGCCTTCGTCGCCTTCTTCGCCTCGGCCTCCGAGGCCTCGGCCTTCGCCGTGGCCTCCTTGGCCTTGGCCGCGGCCGCGTCGGCCGCGACCTTGGCGTTCTCGGCGGCGAGGTAGAGGTCCTGTGCCTTCGCGCTCGCCGCGTCGGCCGCGGCCGCCTTCTTCGTCGCCTCCGCCGCCTTCGCGTCGGCCTCTGCCCGCTTGTCGGTCGCCGACTCCCCGGCGGCGACCGCTGCGGCGCGGGCCTTCTCGGCCGCTTCAGCGGCTTCAGCGGCCTCGCGCCTGGCCGCTTCGGCGGCCTCGGCCGCGTCCGCTGCCGCCTTCGTCGCGGCGTCGGCGGCCTCGGTCTCGGCGCTCGCCGCGGACTCGGCCTTCTTCGCCTCGGTCTCGGCGGCGCTCGCCCTCTGCTGTGTGTCCCTCACCGCGACGGCGAGGCGCTTGGCCTCCCAGGATGCCGCCAGCGCCTCGAGCTTCGCGGCCGCCGCCTTCGCGAAATCCCGCTCCTTCCAGGCCTCCTCGGCCTCCTTCTCCTTGTCCGCGACCTGCCGTGCCTTGGCGTCGGCGGCGGTCTTGGCCTCGTCCGCCTTGGCCTGCAGCGCATCGGCCTCGGCGCGGGCCCGCTCGGCCTCCGCCGTCTTGGTGCCGGATCCGGCGGCCTTCGCGGCCTCCTCCAGTTCCGCCGCGCGCGCGGCGGCCGCATCCGCCGCGGCCTGGGCGGTCTCGGCGACCTGCTTCGCCTCGACCGCAGCGGCGTCGGCAACCTTGGCCTCGCCCTCGGCCTGCTTAGCCGTCTGCTCGGCGGTCGCGGCCTGCTCCTTGGCCTGGTTCGACTCCACGGCGGCCTTCGTCGCCTCGACGCTCGCCTTGGTCATCGCCTCGGTCGCGCTCGCGGAAAGTTCGTTCGCCGCAGCCGAATCCGTGCCCGCCTTGGTCGCCGCGTCGGCAGCCTTCTTGGCCTCGTCGGCCGCGGCCTTGGCCTTCGCCTCGGCGTCGGCAATCGCGGCCTTGTCCGGCTCCGAGGACCCGGCGCTCCCGGTTCCCGAACTCCCGGTCCCCAGGCTCCCGGTCCCCAGGCTCCCGGTCCCGGTCTCCTGCTTCTCCGTCGCGGTTCCGGTCTCCTGCTCCTCCGTCGCGGTTCCGGCTCCGGTGTCTGTGCTGTCGGCCCCCGCCTCCTGCTTCACCGGATCGGTGGCGACACTCTCCGTGCCTTCCGCAACCGCATCCCCCGTGACCGCTTCCTCACTGCAGGTGACGGCCGGGTCAGCGCCCGGGATGCACTTGACCTCCGGATCAGCCGACGCGATGCCGGTGGCACTCACCGCGATTCCGAGCGCCAGCACCGCCCCGGCCGCCGCGGCCCGAGCCCTCCGAGTACTGACAATGGACTGCTCTGACATAGTCTCAACCTCTTTCGGCCTTCTTGCGAAGACGGTGATTCGACGACGATCGTGGTAGCCGAAAACGGTTCTGCTGTGGGCAGTTCCGCCATGGGCTTGCCTTTACTTCGGCGTTGACAGCCGGAGCGTTACCGATGTAGTCCGAAGGGTTGAGACGGCGCGACCGGGCCGCGCGGCGGCATGCCGAGTGTGCACCTGCCGTCGGCCGTCCTCACACGATGTGACGGCCGCCTCGAGCGCCACCAGCGCGACCACCGCGAACAACGCGATCAATCCGACCACGAGCCCCGTCGGGTAGCGCCAGAACAGGAGGATCGCCACCGCCACGGCGACGATCGCCACCCGCAGCGGCACCCGCAACCTGGCCGCCCACACCTCGTAGGGCCGGGGCGGACGGTCGGCCCCGAGCCGGCGGAGCGCGTCGACGCCGCGACGGAATCCGCTGCGGACCGCCAACGCCGAGCGGGACCCGCCGGTGAGGTAGCCGACCAGTGCGACCACCACTCCGAGCGCGAAGAAGGCCCGCACGGTCGTCTTCAGCGGCACGCTGAGCGTGTCCACGATGGCCGAGGCAGCGGCGGGTGAGAGCACGTCGCTGGGGATGTCGTCGATGTAGACCGACCGCGCGACGTTCAGCGCCAGCCCGAGCAACGCCGTCGCCACGGCGACCCCGAGGCCGACGAGGGCCAGTGCCCGCAGTCGCTGGCCGCGCGGCGCCGCAAACACCGCGCCGATGGCGGCGACGACGGCCAGCCAGGGCAGCCAGGTCGCGGCGCTGTTCAGGGCCCGCACCGCCTTCTGCGCCTTGACCAGGTCGGACGACTGGAAGAGGACGAATTCGACGTCGATGTCCGGGATCTTGTCCGCGAAGGCGAAACCCCGCTGGACCAACTGGTCTCCGACGTTCGTCAGGATCGGGCCGAGCGGGACGCTGACCGTGCCCTTCTCGTCGATCTCCACCACGCTGGTGTCGCCCGTCGCCACCGCGACGAGCTTCTGGTGGGCGATCCGGTTCGCCTCCACCCAGGCACGCTCGAACTGGTCGGTCTGCACGACCGAGAGCACGGTCTCGTGGATGAAACTCTTCGCCTGGCCGGCAATCACCGGGGCCAGGCCCACGACCTGCTGCGGCACCCGCGGCGCGGTCTCGGTCAGCGCGGTCAGCGCGTCCGCGGTGATCTTCTCGATGTCCAGCCGGCCGAACAGCTGGTCGGTGACCTGGTCCGCGATCTCGGCCTGCACCTCGGGCTGACTCGCGAGCGGGGCCACCGTCTGCACGTACCGGTCGGTGTCCATGATCTGGCTGTTGGTGAACCGCGCGACCAGCGACCCGACCGTCAGCAGCGCGACCAGCAGGATCAGGAACCCCGACAGGGTCCACCGCAGCGCATTGTGCAGCCCCCGACGCCGCACCCCCGCGCTCTCGGCCACCTGCGCCCGCAGTCGCAGCAGCTCCGCTCTCTCCGACGTGTCCAGCGGTTGAGATCCCTCAGTCGACGCCATACCAGGGATGATCCCCCGGTGGCGGAGACCGCGGGCAGGCCCAGATGCCGATTTCACCCTCTGCGGATGAGGGCGCCGGCGACGCATTCACGTGCTGCAGCCGTCAGGCCCGGGGCGCACCGGTCATGATCGTGACCTGCGCTTGCCGGCCTCGAGCAGCAGGGTGCGCACGTCGATGCCGTAGCGCTGCGACGCCGTCTCCGCATGCCGCAGGAAGCTCGAGTACACGCCGGCGTAGCCGAGGGTGAGGGTCTCGCGGTCGACGCGGACCGGCCGGTCCTGCAGCGGCCGGACGATGTCGTCGGCGGCGTCCTGCAGGGCGAACACGTCGCAGCCGTGCTTCCACTCGTGCAGGTCCGCGACCGCGATGAACGGCTCGATGGGGCAGTTGCCCGCGCCGGCGCCGTGCCCGGCGAGCGACGCGTCGACGCGGAAGACGCCTTCCTCGACTGCGACGACGCTGTTGGCCACCGACAGGGAGAGGTTCTCGTGGGCGTGGATGCCGATCTCGGTGCCCTCGTTGAGGACCTCCTTGTAGGCCCGGACGCGGTCGCGGACCCCGTTCATCGTCAGGCGTCCGCCGGAGTCGGTGACGTAGACGCAGTGCGCGCCATACGACTCCATCAGCTTGGCCTGCTTCGCGAGCTCCTCGGCGGGCGCCATGTGGCTCATCATCAGGAAGCCGGAGACGTCCATGCCGATCTCGCGGGCGGTCTCGATGTGCTGCGCGGAGACGTCGGCCTCGGTGCAGTGGGTGGCGATGCGCACCGAGCGCACGCCCAGCTTGTACGCGTGCTTGAGCTCCTCGATCGTGCCGACACCGGGCAGCAGCAGGGTGGTCAGCCGGGCGTTCTGGATGGACTCGGCCGCGGCCTCGATCCACTCCCAGTCGGTGTTCGAGCCGGGGCCGTAGTTGACGGAGCCGCCGGCGAGGCCGTCACCGTGCGCGACCTCGATGGCGTCGACACCGGCGGCGTCGAGGGCCGACACGATCCGCTTGACGTCCGCCGGCGAGATCCGGTGGCGCACCGCGTGCATGCCGTCGCGGAGGGTGACGTCCTGGACGAAGATGGTGGGGTTGGTGCTCATCGGGTGGCTTCCTTCTTCTGGGCGATCCGCTCCGCGATCTGCTGTCCAGCGGAGGTCATGATGTCGAGGTTGCCCGCGTAGGCGGGCAGGTAATGGCCCGCTCCCTCGACCTCGAGGAAGATCGACACCTGGTGGGTGGGGCGGTTGCCCTCGACGACCAGGGTCTCGACCGGCTGGTCGGCGGGGATCTCGGTGATCTGGACCTGCTGCTTGAGCCGGTAGCCGGGCACGTACGCGGAGACGTCGCCGACCATCTTCTCGATGGACTGGCGGATCTCGTCGTGCGTCTCCGGGTTCGGGGCGTCGACCAGGCAGAACACCGTGTCGCGCATGATCAGCGGCGGCTCGGCGGGGTTGAGGATGATGATCGCCTTGCCGCGCTTGGCGCCGCCGACGGACACGATCGCGCTGGACGTGGTCTCGGTGAACTCGTCGATGTTGGCGCGGGTACCCGGGCCGGCCGACTTGGATGCGATCGACGCCACGATCTCGGCGTACGCCACCGGGACCACCCGGGAGACGGCCGCGACCATCGGGATGGTGGCCTGGCCACCGCAGGTGACCATGTTGACGTTCGGGGCGTCGAGGTGGTCGTCGCCGTTGACCGCGGGGATCACGAACGGGCCGATGGCAGCCGGGGTGAGGTCGATCATCCGCTTGCCGAGGGGGACGAGACGGTCGTTGTTCACGACGTGCGCCTTCGCCGACGTCGCGTCGAAGACGATCTCGATCTCGTCGAAGTTCGGCAGGGCGACGAGACCCTCGACGCCCTCCGCGGTGATCGGCACGCCGAGGGCGGCGGCGCGGGCCAGGCCGTCCGACGCGGGATCGATGCCGACCATGGCACCCATCTCCAGGTGGTCCGAATGGTTGAGCACCTTGATCATCAGATCGGTGCCGATGTTGCCTGATCCGATGATCGCGACCTTGACTTTGCTCATGCTTCCTTCTCTTCCACGAATCGGGCGGTGACGGTTCCGAGTCCGGACACGGTGACGGTGACGGTGTTGCCGGCGGCGACGGGCGCCATCGGGCCGAGTGCACCCGAGAGGATGACCTGACCGGCGAGCAGCGGCTGGCCGAGGTCGCGGGCGGCGCGCGCGAGCCACACGACGGCCTCGATCGGGTCGCCCAGGCAGGCGGCGCCGGTGCCGTTGGAGACCTCGACGCCGTCGACCTCCATCGACATGGTCACGTCCACCGGGGTCACCTCGTCGAGGGTGCGACGCTCGGTGCCGAGGACGTAGACGCCGGACGACGCGTTGTCGGCGACGGTGTCGCCGAAGCGGATGTCCCAGTTCTCGACGCGGCTGTCGCAGATCTCCAGGGCGGCGACGGCGTAGTCGATCGCGCCGCGGACCTGGGCCGCGTCCAACGGGCCTTCCGCGAGGTCGGCGGCCAGCACGAACCCGACCTCGCCCTCGATCTTGGGCTGGATCAGCCGGCTCATCGGGATGTCGGAGCCGTTGGCGAAGTCCATGTCGCCGAACAGGACGCCGAGGTCGGGCTGGTCGACGCCGAGCTGCTGCTGGACGGCCACCGAGGTCAGGCCGATCTTGCGGCCCACCACGACGGCGCCCGCGGCCAGCCGGCCATCGTTGACCCGCTGCTGCACGGCGTAGGCGGCGGCGAGGTCGTCGGCGCCGATCAGGTCCCGCACCGGCGCGCAGGGCACGCCGGACGCGGCGGCGGACGCGAGGCGGTCCGCGGCGGCGGCGAGGTCGGACTCGCTCGCCGCGATGGAATTCGTACTCATGAACACACTGTTACTGCACTCGGTCGAGCAAACCAGCCATTCGTCTCACTCAGCGATACGCTCGAACGATGCCCGGTCCCGCGAACCTCGACACCGTCCTCGGCAAGGCGGTGACGATCCTGCGCTCCTTCCGCCCGGAGGACCAGGCCCTGCCCCTCGCCGAACTCGTCCGGCGGACCGAACTGCACAAGGCGACGGTGCACCGCCTCGCCGGCGAACTGGTCGCGAACAGGCTCCTCGACCGCGTCGACAGCGGCTACCGGCTCAGCGGCGGCCTGTTCGAACTCGGCATGCTCGCCTCGCTCGAGCGCAGCCTCCTCGAGATGGCGATGCCGTTCCTGCAGGACCTGTACGAGCGGACCCACGAAACTGTGCACCTCGGCATCCGGGACGGCCACGACGTCGTGTACGTCGCGAAGATCGGCGGCCACCGCCAGGCGAACGCCCCGTCCCGCACCGGGGGCCGGATTCCGTTGCACTGCTCCGCGATCGGCAAGGCGCTGCTCGCCTACTCGGATCCGGAGTTGCAGCGCGAGGTGCTCTCGGCACCGATGGTCCGGCGCACCCCGCACACCGTGGTGGCACCCGGCATCCTGCGCAGACAGCTGACCAAGGTGGTCGAGACCGGGGTCGCGTTCGAGCGCGAGGAATCGGCGCTGGGCATCACGTGTGTGGCCGCTCCGGTCCTCGGGCGCGACGACGAGCCGGTCGCGGCGATCAGCGTCACCGGCCCGACGAGCCGGTTTCGACCCGAGATGCAGGTTTCCGCGGTGCGCGCGGCGGCCGCGAGCCTGGGCAGCACCTACGTCCGCCGCGACCAGCTCCGCTAGCGACGACCCGGCGGCCGCCTACCGCTTCCGGTCCCCGGCGCGCAGCAGGTTGCTGGGCACCGGGTGCCCCACCACGTCCTGCGCCACCCGGGCGGCGTCGATCGAGCGCTGCAGGTCGACGCCGGTCTCGATGCCCATGTCCTGCAACAGGTAGACCAGTTCCTCGGTCGCGATGTTGCCGCTGGCCCCCGGGGCGAACGGGCAGCCGCCCAGTCCCCCGGCCGACGCGTCGAGCCGGAGCACGCCCTCGCCGACCGCCGCGACGGCGCACGCGAGGCCCGCGCCGCGGGTGTTGTGGAAGTGCGCACCCAACGTCACCGGGCCGACGCGATCGCGCACCGCGCCGATCAGCCGCTGCACCCGCACCGGGGTGGCGGTGCCGATGGTGTCCGCGATCGCGAGCTCGTCGGCGCCGAGTTCGCATGCCCGCTCCACGACTCGGAGCACCCGCTCCGGCGGTGTCGGCCCGTCGAACGGGCAGTCCCAGGCAGTGGCGACGATGACCTCGACACTGCCGCCGGCGTCGTGCACCACGGCGGCGACCTCCGCGACCTGCTCGGTCGCCTCCTCGGTGCCGATCCGGACGTTCGCGCGGCTGTGCCCGTCGCCCGCGGACACCACGTACTCGAGGTCGGTGATTCCGGCCGCGACGGCCCGCCGCGCGCCGCCCGGGCTGGCGACCAGCGCGGAGAACCGCACGTCCGGCCACCGGTGCAGCAGCGCCGCGACCTGCTCGGCGTCGGCCATGCTCGGCACCGCCCGCGGCGAGACGAAGGCGGTGGCCTCGACGCGTCGCACCCCGGTCGCGACGACGGCGTCGAGCAGCAGCGCCTTGGCCTCCAGGCTCACCGGCGCCTCGTTCTGCAGCCCGTCGCGCAGGCCGACCTCCCGAATCTCCACGCGCACAGGGGGTTCCGCTGCAGATCCGGCCATCTCAGATCACCCCCGCGGCGTGCAGTCGGGCCTGGTCCTCGGCATCGCGGCCGAGCAGTTCGCGGTACACCTCGGCGTTGTGGGTGCCGGGGGTCGGCGCGCCGGCGGACCGCACCGAGCCGGGGGTCGCGCTGAGCTTGGGCACCACCCCCGGGCCCCGCACCGCCGCGCCGATCCGTTCGTCGTAGTGGTCGACGATCATCTCCCGCGCCAGCAGCTGCGGGTCCTCGACGACGTCGGCGACGGTGTTCACCGGCCCGGCCACCACCCCCGCGTCGGTGAGCCGGTCCACCAGGGTCGAACTGTCCTGCACCGCCACCCACTGCGCGATCAGGTCGTCCAGCTCGTCCTGGTTCCGGCCGCGGGCCACGTGGTCGGCGTACCGCGGGTCGGCGGCCAGCTCCGGCTGCCCCATCACCGCACACAGCCGCGCGAAGACGGTGTCCTGGTTGGCGGCGATCACCACCCAGCTGCCGTCGCGGGTGGCGTAGAGGTTGGACGGCGCGATGCCCTCGAGCCGGGTCCCGGACGGCCCGCGCACGATTCCGCCGCGGTCGTAGTCGGGGATGGTGGACTCCTGCACCGCGAGGCAGGCCTCGTTGAGCGCGACGTCCACCACCTGGCCGCGTCCGGTGGCGTGGCGCGCGACCAGGGCCGCCAGTACCCCCTGCACCGCGAACATGCCGCCGAGGGTGTCCCCGAGTGACAACGCGATCCGCGGCGGCGGCTGGTCCGGGTAGCCGTTGAGGTGCCGGAACCCGCTGACCGCCTCGGCCACCGAGGCGTACCCCGCGCGGCCGGCCAGCGGTCCGGTCTGGCCGTACCCCGAGACCCTCGCCAGCACGATGCCCGGATTACGCTGCGCGAGTACGTCGTATCCCAGGCCCCACCGCTCGAGGGTGCCCGGCCGGAAGTTCTCGATCACCACGTCCGACTGCGCCACCAGGTCCAGGAACACCTGCTGGCCGTCCGGCACCCGCAGGTCCAGGGTGATGCACCGCTTGTTCCGGGCGTGCACCGTCCAGAAGAAGTGGTAGCCGTCCTGCTCGGCCTGGCCCCACGTGCGCAGCGGGTCCGGCCGGTCCGGCGCCTCGATCTTGATGACGTCCGCGCCCAGGTCCCCGAGCAGCCGGCCGGCATAGGGCCCGGCGATCAGCGACCCCAGTTCGAGCACCCGGATCCCGTCCAGCGCCCCCGTCGTCGATGCGTCCTGTCCACCGTTCATGCGTCGAGTGTGCACCTGTTCCCCGCCCCACTCGGGCGATGCCCCCGCAGATGCGCCCTCGGCGCGGGCCCGAGACGTCCTCACCCGTTCCGGGTGACGCCCAACCGCCGGCAGGCCCATAGCGTCGACGCCATGTCGAACGAACATCGCACGTCGTCCGAGGGCAGCACGAAGGCTGTGGCCATCGTCGCGCTGGTCGCCCTCATCCTCACCACCGCGCCGGTCATCATCGCGCTCTTCCTCTGATCCGACCGACGCCTGATCCGACCGACGCCGTCACGCATTCCCAGAACGAAGGAACCCCATGGACGACAAGACCCCCGGAGGCTGGGGCGTATTCGCCGGCCTGATGCTCGTCATGATCGGCACTTTCAACGCCATCGAGGGCATCGTCGCACTCACGGCGCCCAGCCGGATCTTCGCCGGCGAGGAGAAGCTGATCATCCTCGACTACGACCGCGCCGGCTGGGTGCTGATCATCTGGGGCATCCTGCTCCTGATCGCCGGAATCGGTCTGCTGGCCGGCGCCACCTGGGCGCGAGTCTTCGGCGTGTCACTCGCCCTGCTCAACGCGATCGGTCAGGTTGCCTGGATCGGTACCCAGCCGTGGCTCTCCGTCATCCTGATCGCCCTGAACGTCGGCGTCATCTGGGGCCTGACCGTGGGCTGGCCGGCGGACCGGGTCCGCACATCGAATGTCGTCGCCTGACCTGGACGATCCCCCCGACCACGGCGGTCCGTGCGTCGCTGACGCCGAGGTCCACGTCCCCGTGACCGCGAACCCCGTGGAGCGCCCGAGGAACCCGGTGAGGTCCCCGAACCGGGCGCGGAAGTCGTCCAAGCTCTCGATGGCCGTGGCCAAGGAGGCCCTCGAGGTCCAGAAGCAGACGGCCCGGGGCTGGTTGAAGCGGACCTCGGTCGGCCGGACGGTCGCGCGGGTGATCAAGGCGATCGTCGACATCGAGCTGGCCGACCGTGCCATGACTCTCGCCGCGCAGGAGTTCATCTCGGTGCTGCCGGTGATCATCGCGGTCGGCACCATCTCAAACCTCGACCCGGTCGCGGACTCCATGTCCGAGCAGCTCGGTATCGACCCGTATTCGATGGGGTTGACCACCACGACCGTCGACGCCGTCACCGCCGACGCCCCCACGTTCGCGACATTCGGCGTGTTCGGCCTGCTCATGGTGATCCTGTCCGGCACCTCCTTCGCCCGCGCGCTGGGCCGGCTCTACGGCCGGGTCTGGGAGATCCCGACCCTGTCGGTCCGCCGCGGCTGGCGCTGGGTGGCCGTGCTGTTCGCGGTGGCGATCTCCGTCGGCCTGATCAGCGGCACCCAGCACCTGACCGGGGTTCGTTGGTTCGACGTGCCACTGGCCTTCGCCCTGGAACTGGGCATCTGGTTCGCGCTGTGGACCGCGGTGCCGTACCTGCTCACCGAGGGTCGGCTGGCCGGGCGGTTGCTGTGGGCGACCGCAGCGCTGACCGCCGCCGGACTGGCGCTGGTCCGGATCGGGGGCCGGATCTACCTGCCGCTGGCGGCCGACTCGGCGCAGCGCAAGTTCGGTGCGCTCGGCCTGGTGTTCACCACCATCAGCTGGATGTTCGTCCTGTCCGGGGTGATCGTCGCGGCCGCCGCGATCGTCAAGGCCCTGGCCCTGGACGAGGGCCCGCTCGGGCGTCTGCTCCGCGGCCCCGCCCTCATGGCCGCACCCTGAAACGACTTCTCCCCAATGTCACATTGGATACCCCATGAGTACCCGATGTGACATTGGGGAGAAACGGAAAGCGGTTGGCTACTGCGCGACGAGCAGCTCGGCGATCTGGATGGTGTTGAGCGCGGCACCCTTGCGCAGGTTGTCGCCGCAGACGAACAGCGCCAGTCCGCGACCGCCGGGGACGCCCGGGTCCTGACGGATCCGGCCGACCAGCGACGGGTCGGAACCGGCCGCCTTCAGCGGGGTCGGGACGTCGACGAGCTCGACGCCCGGTGCGTCCGCCAGCAGTTCCTTGGCGCGCTCGACGGACAGCGGGTTGCCGAACTCGGCGTTGATCGCCAGGGAGTGCCCGGTGAACACCGGAACGCGCACGCACGTGCCGCTGACCAGCAGGTCGGGCAGGCCGAGAATCTTGCGGCTCTCGTTGCGCAGCTTCTGGTCCTCGTCGGTCTCGCCGCTGCCGTCCTCGACCAGCGCACCGGCCAGCGGGATCACGTCGAACGCGATCGGCGCGACGTACACGTTGGGCTCGGGGAACGCGACGGCGCCGCCGTCGTGCACCAGCTTCTCGGCGTCGTCGATGACGGCGCGCGCCTGGGAGGCCAGTTCCTCGACGCCGGCGAGTCCGCTGCCGGACACCGCCTGGTAGCTGCTGACGATCAGCCGCTGCAGGCCTGCCTCGTCGTGCAGCACCTTGAGCACCGGCATCGCGGCCATGGTGGTGCAGTTCGGGTTGGCGATGATGCCCTTCGTCGGGTTCTTCGCCTCCTCCGGGTTCACCTCGCTGACCACCAGCGGGACCTCGGGGTCCTTGCGCCACGCGGACGAGTTGTCGATGACGGTGGCGCCGGCGGCGACGAATCGGGGGGCCTGCGCGCGCGAGAGGGTCGCACCCGCCGAGAACAGCGCGATGTCGATGCCCGCGAGGTCCTCGTCGGAGGTGGCCGCGGTGTCCTCGACGACGATCTCCTCGCCGCGGAAGGTCAGCGTGCTGCCGGCCGAGCGCGCGGACGCGAAGAAGCGCACCTTGTCCGCGGGGAAGTTCCGCTGCTCGAGCAGGCCGCGCATGACGGCGCCGACCTGTCCGGTGGCGCCGACCACTGCAATTGTCAGACCCATGTCTAGCGTCCCGTTCCCGCGTGGACGACAGCCTCTTCGGCGCCGCCCAGATCGAATGCCTTGTGGATCGCGCGCACCGCGTCGTCGAGATCCGAGTCCTTGACCAGCACCGAGATACGGATCTCGGAGGTGGAGATGAGGTCGATGTTGATGCCGGCCTCGGCGAGCGTCTCGCAGAACGTGGCGGTGACGCCGGGGTGGCTCTTCATGCCGGCCCCGACGAGCGAGACCTTGCCGATCTCCTCGTTGAAGAGCATCTCCGAGAAGCCGATCTCGGCCTGCAGCGCGGTCAGCTTCTCGACCGCGGCGGCCAGGTCCGTCTTGGGCAGCGTGAAGGTGATGTCGGTCTTGCCGGTCTCCACCTTCGAGATGTTCTGCAGCACCATGTCGATGTTGATCTCGGCGTCGGCAACCGCACGGAAGACCTTGGCGGCGTAGCCCGGCACGTCGGGCAGACCGACGACGGTGACCTTCGCCTCGCTGCGGTCGTGCGCGACGCCGGTGAGGATGGCTTCTTCCACGGGAATGTCCTCCATCGATCCGGACACCATGGTGCCGGGCTTGGTGGTGTACGAGGAACGGACGTGCACGGGCACGTTGTAACGACGGGCGTACTCGACGCAGCGCAGCATGAGCACCTTCGCCCCGCACGCCGCCATCTCGAGCATCTCCTCGAAGGAGACGGTGTCCAGCTTCTGCGCGTCGGAGACGATCCGCGGGTCCGCGCTGAAGATGCCGTCGACGTCGGTGTAGATCTCGCAGACGTCGGCGTTCAGCGCGGCGGCGAGGGCGACGGCGGTGGTGTCCGAGCCGCCCCGGCCGAGGGTGGTGACGTCCTTGCTGTCCTGGCTGACGCCCTGGAACCCGGCGACCAGCACGATCGAGCCCTCGTCCAGTGCGTCCCGGACGCGGCCCGGTGTGACGTCGATGATCTTCGCGTTGCCGTGAGCGCCCGTGGTGATGACCCCGGCCTGCGAGCCGGTGAACGAGCGAGCCTCCTCGCCGAACGCGTGGATCGCCATCGCGACCAGCGAGTTCGAGATGCGCTCCCCGGAGGTCAGCAGCATGTCCATCTCACGCGCCGGCGGCGACGGGCAGACCTGCTGTGCCAGGTCAAGCAGCTCGTCGGTGGTGTCGCCCATGGCCGAGACAACGACGACGACGTCGTTGCCCGCCCGTTTGGTCTCCACGATCCGTTCAGCGACGCGTCGGATGCGCTCGGCAGATGCCACCGAGGATCCGCCGTACTTCTGCACGACGAGCGCCACGCCAATCAACCTCCGGATCTGGGAACTGGTAACAAGTCCAATTTTCTAGCTTACCGACGGCACCCGACACCACCTCAGTCGGTGGCACCATTAGCCGGTGAACACCTCGCGGCACGTGCGCCTGCAGGCTACCGAGGAACGCTCGTCGGTCTCTCCGCTGGAGCTCTTCTTCGACCTCGTCTTCGTCTTCGCGCTGACCGGGGTCACCGAGCTGATGGCCGGTGACGACGGCTCTGCACGGAACCTGGTGCGCGGGCTGCTGGCGATGGCGGTGCTGTGGTGGTGCTGGATCGGCTACGCCTGGCTGGGCAACGTGATCCGTGCCGACGAGGGTTTCGCCCGGGTGTCCCTGTTCTTCGCGATGGGGGCGATGTTCGTCGTCGCGATCACCATCCCCGAGGCGTTCGAGGACATCCCCGGCGGTCTGTCCGGGCCGGTGGTCTTCGCTGCCGGCTACTTCTTCGTGCGGCTGATGCACCTGGTCACGTTCTGGTTGGTCAGCGCCGACGACCCCCAACTTCGCCGGCAGCTGCTGCGTTTCGTCCCGTCGATGGCAACCGGCACCACGCTGCTGCTGGTGGCGTCGCAGCTCAGCGGCGCCGCACAGACCGCGATGTGGGTGGCCGCGCTGGTCGGCGACTATCTCGGCACCCTGTTCGGGGGCGAGGGCTGGCGGCTGAACTCGCCGAGCCACTTCGCCGAGCGTCACGGCCTGATCGTGATCATCGCGCTCGGCGAGTCGATCGTCTCGATCGGCGTCGGGGTCGCCCACCTGCCGGTGTCCTGGCCGATCATTGTCGGCTCGATGCTGGGCCTGGCCGTCTCCGGCCTGCTCTGGTGGGCCTACTTCGACACCACCACCCTCGCCGCGGAGCGGGCCCTGGCCGCGGCGACCGGCGAGCGGCAGATCCGGCTGGCCCGCGGCGGCTACAGCTTCCTGCACCTGCCGCTGGTGATCGGTGTCGTGCTGCTGTCCGTGGGCCTGAAGAAGGTCCTGAACTACGCCGGCGACGGCAGCAGTCACTCGCTCACCGAACCGCTGCACGGGACGCCCCTGGTGGCGCTGTTCGCGGGCCCGGCGGTGTACCTGCTCGGGCTGGCCGCCTTCAAGGCGTACGTCACCGCGACGATGGGCCCGGTCAACGCCCTGCGGGTCGCGACGGCGGCGGTGCTGCTGTTGCTGATCCCGCTCGCCGGGCAGCTCCCGGCCCTGGCCGCGCTCGGCCTGCTCGCCGCGGTGCTGTTGGCGCTGGTGACCTACGAGACGCTCGGGTTCGCCTCCCACCGGGAGGAGATCCGGCACGGCGCGCACCCGGCATAGCCGGACCGCCGCGCCACCTCCTGGCCGCGGCACGGCACACTGGCCGGGGTGAGGATCGTGACGGTGCCCGGGCCCGAGCACACCCACGTGACCCGTACCGACGACGCCGGCCGCCCGGTCGGCGCACCGCTGGCCTTCCCCGACCCGGTCGCCGCGGTCCGCGCCCTCGAGCCCGAACACCCGCGCTGGGTGTGGCCGGACACCGCGGCCGTCTACCCCGCGGTGTTGCGCGCCGGGCTGACGGTCCGGCGCTGCCACGACCTGGCGTTGACCGGCGCGCTGCTGCGCACCCGGGCCGGGCAGCCGCCCGTCGCCGCGGCCGCCCCGGTCGACGACCGGCCCGGGCTGTTCGACGCCACGCCCTCCCGCGACCCCGCGGAGGTGCTCTCGGAGCATGCCGACCAGCTCGACCGGATCGGCGCGGACCCACGACTGCGGCTGCTGGTCGCCGCCGAGTCGGCCGGCGCGCTGGCGGCGGCGGAGATGAGCCACACCGGACTGCCGTTCTCGGCCGCCGCCCACCACGAGCTGCTCACCCGTGCGTTGGGACCACGGACGTCGGGTGATGCGGTGCCACAACGGATTCTGGACGTCACCGACGAGATCGAGGCAGCCTTCGGCCGAAGAGTCAATCCCGCGTCGCACCCCGAACTGGTGGAAGCCTTCGCCCGGGACGGCGTCGAGTTGCCCTCCACCCGCGCGTACCTGTTGCGCGAGGTCGACCACCCCGCCGTGGAACCGCTGCTGCGCTACCGGGACCTCGCGAAGCTGCACACCACCAACGGGTGGGCGTGGCTGGACGCCTGGGTGCGAGACGACCGGTTCCGGCCGGTGTACGTGCCCGGCGGCGTGGTCTCCGGCCGCTGGGCGAGCCGCGGCGGCGGGGCGCTGCAGATCCCGAAGACGCTGCGCTCGAGCGTCATTGCCGATCCCGGCCACACCTTCGTGGTGGCGGACGCCGGGCAGCTCGAACCCCGCATCCTGGCCGCGATGTCCGGCGACCGGCTGATGGTGGAGGCGGCGGGCGCCGACGACCTGTACGCGCCGGTGGCCGCGGAGGTGTTCGACGGCGACCGGGCCAAGGCCAAGGTCGCGATCCTCGGGGTGCTCTACGGCGCGACCGCGGGCGAGGCCCGGGCACTGCTCGCCATGCTGCGCAAGCGGTTTCCGGTCGCGGTGCAGTACGTCGAGGAGGCGGCCCGGGCCGGCGAGCGCGGCGAGGTGGTGCACTCCTGGCTGGGCCGCGCCTGCCCGCCACCGGACGATCGCTGGTGGTCCGAGGGCGACGCGCACGCCCGCGGCCGGTTCACCCGCAACTTCGTCGTCCAGGCCACCGCCGCCGAGTGGGCGCTGTGCCTGCTGGCCGAGCTGCGACGCCGGCTCGCCGATTCCGCCGACGCCGAGCTGGTGTTCTTCCAGCACGACGAGGTGGTGGTGCACTGCCGCGACGCCGCCGCCGCGACCCGGCACGTGCTCGACGCGACGGCCGCGGCGACGCGACTTCTGTTCGGCGACACCGCGGTCCGGTTCCCGATGGATGTCGGGGTGCGACCGTGTTACGCCGACCCGGAGGACGCGCCGTAGCCGCCCGGCCCCGCCGCTACGTCAACGCCAGCACACCGCGGATCGTGAACAGGGCGCCGAATCCGAGGAACACCGCCACACCGAGTTCCTTGTTGCGACTGACCATCCAGTTCTTCGCGGTGTCCAACCCGCGCCGCGCCCGGTCCCCGAGCAGCAGGTAGGCGCCGATCGGCACCAGGAAGTCCAGGCACGCCGCCAGCAGCAGCAACGCCGTCCCGAGCAGGGCCTGCGGCCAGGTCGAGTCCGAGCTGGAGATGATGGTCATCCCCGAGAGCATGATGAACAGATTCGGGTTGAGGTTCGCCAGGACCAACCCGATGGCGAACGACCGCCGCGGCGTCGCCTCCTCCAGCTCGACGACCCACTTCGGTTTCTCCGCACCGAGTTTCGAACGCTTCGCCAACTGCACCAAACCGACGACCAGGAACAGCACGCCGACGCAGACCCCGACCCAGTGCGAGACGGTCTGCGAGGTCGCCGACTGGTCGCCTGCCCCGCCCAGCAGCGCCGCCACCCCGATCACCGTGTACACCAACAGGAACGCGCCGCCGAAGCTCAACGCATTGCGGATCGGCTCGTGCGACTGCAGCAGCAGCACGCAGCCCGCGATCGCGGCGGGCGTGACGATCAGGCCGATCATCTCCGGCACCAACAACAGCAGCAACTCGCCCATCTTGCTCCTTCAGATCGCGGTAAAAGTGTTTCAGGCCTTGATGATCGGTGGAATCTCGTAGGTTCCGTCGAACACCTCGGGCCGCGGGGTGTACATCCGCAGCAGCGGCCGGAAGCGACCAGCCGGGGAGGGCAGCCAGTTCGCCCTCGCGGTCGGATCGGTGGGCGCGGTCGCGCTGAGCGTGAGGGTCAACGAGCCGTCGGCTCCGTACACCAGTCCGGGAGTACGGTCACCGATCGAGTACCGGCCGATCTCGTTGGCCACCAGGTAGTAGTCGGGCACGTCGTACATCGTGATCGACCAGAACGCGTCCACCGGCGGCGTCTGGGCAAAGGTCAGGGTGTAGCTGCGCTCACCCGTCAACTCGTCGCCGTCGCCGTCCAGGTAGACCGGGGAGTACGCCGCCTCGTAGCCGTGGTTGCCCCACAGTCCGCCCATTGCCGCGGCCGCCCGCAGCCCGATCGCCCTCGCGCGGTCCGAGATCCGCCACTGCGGCGAGTCGATCGTGCCGACCTCGAAGAAGTCGTCGTTGTAGTCGAAGACGTGGAACGGCTGGTGCCAGCCGTTGACGACGGCGTCCCCGGCACCGGACCTCAGCGCGGCGACGAGCCCGTCGTGACCGGCCTTCGCCCCGGCCGCCAGCGCGGCCACCAGGTCCGGGTCGGCCGCCGGATACGGGCTGTCCCCGGACTCGAGCAGGCCGAGAGGCGCAAACGCCTGCTGCAGCGGCAGGTCCCGCGCGGCGGGCGGGTACGCCAGCAGGTACGCCCGCAGTTTCTCCCAGAACACCAGTGCCTCCGGCACATTCGGATCAGGCGTGGGCAACCCGAGCGGCCGCGTCTGCTCGCCGACTGCCGCCAACCCGAGCTGCTGCTGCAGAGCGCGGACGCGGGGCAGGTCCGCCTCGCCACTGCAGGCCCACCGACCCACGATCGACGCGACCGCAGTGGGGAACGCGATCCGGGTGACGCCGGACGGCGTCTGTCCCGTCCAGCCCGGAGGGGTCAGCAGGTATCGCCCCGCGGCCGTCCCGGTGGCACGCTTGCCCACGTAGGCGAAGTTGTCGGTCCACGCATCCACGAACTGGAGCACGTAGTACGCGCCGCCGGTGTCCGGGACCTCGAGCAGCAGCGGACCGTTCGTGAGGTCCAGCTGACACATCGAGTACACGGTGTCGTTGTTGATGGAGACGAAGGTGTCCTGCGGCCCGGCCAGCGTGGCGGCGTGGCTGAACTCGTTGAACGGCGCCGCCGGGTTGGATCCGACGCCGGTGGTGACGTAGCGCCGCACCTGGTCGAGGTTGAACACCAACGGAAATCCGTACACGTAGGCCTTCGCGGCCAGCTTCTCGAGATCCACACTCACAACGCGCTCCTGTTCGACGACGACAGGCTCGATCGCATCAGCCCCGGGGCCGCCGCCGCATCACCCGACGAGCATGAGCCTCGACGGTCACTACGATCAGTTCCGTGTCAGCTCCCCCGCCCCGCTCGGCCGCGCCCCGTGCCTGAGTCGCACGGCCCGCCGTCCCCGGCACCCGCTCGGCAGGTCCTGTTCGGGCTGCCGCCCGCCGGACGACGCTGGCCCGGCGCCACCCGGGCGGCGTTCGCGATGGGGATCCCGGCGCTGGCCGCGGTCGCCCTCGGCTACCCGCAGCAGGCACTGACCGTGACCATCGGCGCCTTCGCGGTGATCTACGGGGAGGGCAGGCCGTACCGCGCGCGGTGGAAGGTGGTCGCGCTGGCGGCGCTGGCGCTGGTGGCCGCGTCCTGGGTCGGCGGCCTCGTCGGCGAACCGGTGCGCCACGCCATCGCCGACGGCGGATCACCCGCCCTGCTGATGTGGGTGGTGCTGGTCATGTCGGCGGTCGCGGTGGTCGGGACCTACACCGTCGACGCCCTGCGGCTCGGCCCACCCGGCGTCTGGTTCCTCGTCCTCACCACCCAGATCGGCGCGCTGAACGTGCAGTCCGGCATGAGCCCGACCGAGATTGCGCTGTGGTGTGCCCTCGGCGGAGCCAGCGCGGTGGCCGTCTCGATGGTCGGCGCGCTGCGGACACCGCACGGGCCGGAGGTGGTGGCCGCCGCGGCCGCCACCGCCGCGGTCGACGACTACGTGGCCCGGCAGGCCGCGGGCCGGGGAACACCCGCGCTGCGGCACCGGGCGACCCAGATGCTGCAGGTGGCGTGGCAGAGCCTCTACGACGGCGGACTGGTGGCCCGCGGACACCCGCTCGTCGAGGTCCTCTCCGCCGCCCAGGTGCGGCTGTCCGGCGCCATCCGCCGAGACCCCAGCCTGGACCCGGACTCGGACCTCGACGACGTCCGACCGCAGCCGCCGATGCCGCGGCCCGGGGTGCACTACCGGTTCCTGCGGGCGCTGCACCCGGACAGTCACGCCTGGACCGCGGCCACCCGGGTGCTGGTGGCCTGCCTGGTGGCCGGGGGCGCCACGGTCGCGATCGGGACCGACCGGCCCGACTGGGCGGTGATCACCGCCGTACTGGTCCTGCACCAGGGTCCGGACCGGATCCTGGGCACCTACCGGGGCATCCACCGCGTCGCCGGGACCGTGGTGGGCGTGGTGGTCTTCGCGGTGCTGTTCTCCCTCCACCTCAGCGGGGTGTGGCTGGTGCTGACGGTGATGGCACTGCAGTTGCTGTTCGAACTGTTCGTCACCCGCAACTACGGCGTGGCCGTCGTCTTCATCACCCCGCTCGCCATCCTGATCGGCAACACCGGCCAACCGCAGGCCGCGGTCGCCCCGGTCGTGTGGGAACGGTTGGTGGAGACGGCGGTCGGCGTGTCCGTCGCGCTGATCGTCCTGTGGACGGTGGACCGGCACGCACACCGGCGCGTCCTGCGCTGGACCGACCGGCGGGTGGCGGTGTTCACCGGACTGACCATGCGGGCTCTTCGTGCCCCTGTACACGGCGACGCGTTGCTGCCGCTGCGCCGAGACCTGACGTTCGAGTTGCACAGTTCGTCGCTGGCGGGAATCGACGCGGCCCACAACGAACCGGCATGGGCGGCGGCCCGCTGGCCCGCCCACAGCGACCTGCACCACCTCGGTTTCGACGTGCTGGCCGGCTGCTGGTCCGCCGCGGCAGGGCGGCGGCCCCACGACGACGAGATCACCGGGTGGGAACGGCGGCTGGCGGCTTTCGCACGAAACGGGTGAGCCGCGGCGCCGTGGACGTGCCTACCGTCGACAGGGACTCGTCGTCGACTGGAAGGAACTCACCCCATGGCCGAGGAACTCCCCGGATCCGTGCTCCCCATCCCGGACCAGCAGTACCAGGGGCCGTTGTTCTTCGACGCCAAGCACCCGGAGGCGAAGCTGCCGCCCATCGAGATGCAGCGACCGCCGAAGGGCGCGCCGAACGTCTTGCTGATCCTGCTCGACGACGTCGGTTTCGGTGCGTCGAGCGCGTTCGGCGGGCCCGTGCACACCCCGACCGCCGAACGACTGGCCGCCGGCGGCCTCAAGTACTCCCGGTTCCACACCACCTCGCTGTGCTCCCCGACCCGCGCCGCCATGCTCACCGGGCGCAACCACCACGCGGTCGGCATGGGGCACATCACCGAGACCGCTACGCCCGCACCGGGTTACCGCTCCACCCGCCCCAACTCGTGCACCCCTTTGGCGGAGATCCTGCGCCAGAACGGCTACAACACAGCGCAGTTCGGCAAGTGCCACGAGGTGCCGGTGTGGGAGTCTGGCCCCACCGGCCCGTTCGACCACTGGCCGGCGTTCAGCGGCTTCGAGCGCTTCTACGGCTTCATCGGCGGCGAGACCAACCAGTGGCAGCCGGCCCTGGTGGACGGCGTCTCCGCGATCCTGCCGCCGGACGACCCGGACTACCACCTGATGCCGGACCTGGCCGACAAGGCCATCGACTACATCAAGCAGCAGCAGGCGCTCACCCCCGACAAGCCGTTCTTCACCTACTTCGCGCCGGGCGCCACGCACACCCCGCACCACGTGCCGAAGGACTGGATCGCCAAGTACAAGGGCAAGTTCGACCAGGGCTGGGATGCCGTCCGCGACGAGACCTTCCGCAAGCAGCTGCAGCTCGGCGTGATCGGCGCCGACTCGGACCTGACCGCGCGCCCAGACGGCATCATGGCGTGGGACGACGTGCCCGCCGAGCGCAAGCCGATCCTGGCGCACCAGATGGAGGTGTACGCGGCCTTCCTGGAGTACGCGGACTTCCACGTGGGCCGGGTGGTCGACGCCGTCGAGGAGATCGGCGAGCTGGACAACACGCTGATCCTGTACATCATCGGCGACAACGGCGCCTCCGCCGAGGGCGGCCTCGAGGGCACCTACATGATCACCACCGCCTCGAACGGCGGCGGCGAGTACGAGACCGTCGAGTTCTGGAACGAGCACCTCGACAAGATCGGCGGGCCGGAGGCCTACAACCACTACGCGGTCGGCTGGGCGCACGCGATGTGCACGCCGTACCAGTGGACCAAGCAGGTGGCCTCGCACTACGGCGGCACCCGCAACGGCACGATCATGCACTGGCCGGGCGGCATCGAGGCCAAGGGCGAGATCCGCACCCAGTGGCACCACGTCATCGACGTGGCCCCGACCATCCTCGAGCTGGCCGGACTCGCGCAGCCGCACACCGTCAACGGCGTCACGCAGGTGCCGATGCACGGCACCTCGTTCGCGTACAGCTTCAACGCGGCCGACGCGGACGAGCGGCACAAGACCCAGTACTTCGAGCTGATGGGCAACCGCGGCATCTACCACGACGGCTGGACCGCGGTCACCAAGCACCGCACCCCCTGGGACGTGGTCGCCCAGGCGCCGGACTTCTCGCTCGACGTGTGGGAGCTCTACGACACCACCACGGACTGGACGCAGGCGCACGACCTCTCGGCGCAGCACCCGGAGAAGCTGGCCCAGCTGCAGCAGCTGTTCATCATCGAGGCCGCGCGATACAACGTCCTCCCCCTCGACGACCGGGCCGCGGAGCGGATGAACCCGGCCATCGCCGGCCGCCCGACCCTGGTGCAGGGCGACAAGCTGCGGCTGTTCGAGGGCATGACGAGGCTGAACGAGAACGTCGCGATCAACATCAAGAACCGCAGCTACTCGGTGACCGCGCAGATCCAGGTCCCCGACGGCGGCGCCGAGGGCGTGGTGGTCACGCAGGGCGGCCGGACCGGCGGCTGGTGCCTGTTCACCGAGGGCGGCAAGCTCGGCTACCACTACAACTACTGCGGCCTGCGCCGGACGACGGTGCTCTCGGAGGACGATCTCGCACCCGGCGAGCACCAGGTGCGCGTCGAATTCGCCTACGACGGAGGCGGAATCGGTCGCGGCGGCACCGCGACGCTGTACATCGACGGCGACGACGCGGGCAGCGGGAAGGTCGAGCGCACCCACCCGCTGTACTTCTCGTTCGACGAGGGCCTGGACGTCGGCATCGACACCGGCATGCCGGTGTACGAGGGCTACAAGACCGAGCGGGGCAGGTTCAACGGCAAGATCGACTGGGCCGACATCGAATTGGGCGACGACGACCACAGTCACCTGATCGATCCCGAGGACGCCCTCGCCGCGGTGCTCAAGCACCAGTAGTCGCTCCGCTGGGTGTAGGCGGCGGAGCCGCCTACACCGTTCCCGCAGCGCGACCGCCAGCCGCAGTTCGCCGGGGTCGCGACCGGACTCACGGCACAGCTCACGCAGGACACCGGTCCGCTCGGCGACCTCGTCGACGCCGTCGAGGTTGAATCCGTACCAGCCGTCCCCCCAGGCCGCGACGCGACGGAGCGCGGCATCGCTGTTCCCGCCGACGACCACGGGGATTCGCCGGTCGCGGGCCGGGCGGGGGTTGACCCGGATCGCGTCGAAACGGACGAACTCACCGTCGAACGAAGCGACATCCTCGAGCCACAGCGCCCGCATGGCGGCGACGTACTCTGCCGTGCGCCGGCCCCGGCGCTCGAACGGAACCCCCAGCGCCGCAAACTCTTCCCGCGACCAGCCGACACCCACACCCAGCGTGAACCGGCCACCGCTGAGCCGGTCCAGAGTCGACGCCTGTTTGGCGACGAGCACCGGGTTGTGCTCGGGCAGCAGCAGGACGCCCGTCGCGATGCCGATGGTGCTGGTGGCCGCGGCGGCAAAGCTGAGCCCGATCATCGGGTCGAGCCAGTCCGCGATCGCGGGCACCGCGATCCGGCCGTCGTCGGCATACGGGTAACGCGACTGCGACCGGTCCACCATCACCACGTGCTCCCCCGACCACAGGGTGGCGAATCCGTTGCCCTCGGCGGCGGCCGCGACCGCGTCGATCACCTCGCGGCGGGCGCCGGTACCGATTCCCAACGCGTGCAGTCCCAGTCGCACGCCCTCACGCCCCTCCCGCCGTGCAGCGCACCGCGTCGTCGACGGTCGCGAAGGTCCGGCCCGACTCCTCGAAGTGCCGGCCCAGCTCCGTCTTGCGGGCGGTCTCCAGGTCGCGCTGCGGGACCTCCGCGAAGTAGATCGTGATGCCCTGGGCGGACAACTCCTGTTCGAGGTCCCGGACGTGGTGCATCACGGTGGTGGTGATCTTCCACGCCCGCGAGCAGTCCAGCACGACCGTCTTCGCGCCCCCGGCGTCGATGCGTTCCCGGATGGCCGTGACATTGGCCAGCACGTTCGCCGTGTACAGGGCCGAATTGATCCGCAGCACAAGCGGATCGGACGGCTCCGTCGGAGCGTCCTCGTCGCCGCCGGTCCACCGGCCGTCCGCGTCGCGGCGCAACTGCACCACGTGCGGCTCGTTGAGCTCGCGCAGCACCAGGTACAGGGTGAACAGCACGCCGACCGCGACCGCGGGCAGCAGGCCGGCCGTCAGGCCGATCAACGCCGTCGCCAGCGCGACCCAGAACTCCAGCTTGTTGATCCGCCAGAACCGTGCGAACGCGCCGATGTCCACCAGGCCCAGCGTCGCGACCACCACCATCGCGCCGAGCGTCGCCTGCGGCAGGTCGCTGAGCACCGGGGCGAGGAACAGGGCCACCAGCACCGCCAGGGCCGCGGTCACCAGCCCGCTGGCCTGGGTGCGCGCCCCCGCCCGCAAGGCCACCGCCGTCTGCGAGAACCCGCCGGCCGGCGGCAGGGTGTGGAAGAACGCGCCTGCCACCGAGGCCACGCCGTTCGCGAGCATCTCCTGGTCGCTGTCGATCTGCGGCTCCCCCTGCCTGCGTACCCCGCGCGCCACCGACACCGTCTCCAGGAAGGCCATCGCCGCGATCGCGAGGGCGCCGGGAATCAGTGCGCCCACATCGCGGAGGCTCGGGATGCCCGGCAGCGGAATGCCCTGCGGGACTTCCGCGATCAGCTCGACGCCGCGGCCGTCCAGGCCGGCGAACGCGACCAGCGCGATCCCCACCGCGACGACCACCAGCGGTCCCGGGACCCGGGGCACCAGCCTCGACATCGCGTACAGCGCACCGATGGACCCGACGGCCAGGAGCACCGTGGCCCCGTTCGCGTCACCGAGCTGACGCAGCGCCGACCACAGCACCCGGAAGAATCCGGTCGCGTCCGGGTCGGACGGCACGCCGAGAAGCTTGGGCAGCTGACTCGCGGCCACGGTCAGCCCGACGCCCACCTTGATCCCGGTCAGTGTCGCCTCGTTGATGTTCTCGATGACCGACCCGAGTTTGAGTACCCGCGCCAGCAGCAGGATCACACCGACCAGCAGGGTCAGCGTCATGAGCGCGGTCTGCGCGTCCTCCGAGCCGGCCGCGATCCCGGCCCCGATCATCGTCGACGCCGTCAGGAGCGCGATCGTCGAGGTGGTGCTGACGCTGACGGCCCTGGCCCCGCCGAGCATGGCGTACACGACCATCGGCACCATGCAGGTGTACAGGCCGATCTGCACCGGCATGTCCGCGATCGTCGCGTACGCCATCGCCTGCGGGATCACCACCGCCCCGGCGCTGAGACCCGCGACGACATCGCCACGCAGCCAACGCTTCTGGTACCCGACGAGGGTCGGCGCCAGCACCGGGGCATCCCGCCGCGGATTCAGCCCGGCCACGGCTACTGCTTCATCATCGCGATGTTCATGAGGTGGCCGGGATCCGCCAGGTGACCGTGGTCGTCCTCCCCGAGGTCGATGACCACCCTGTCGATGGTTCCCGTGAACGCGTTCCCGGTCGCCTGGTAGTCCGACGACACCGGCGAGGCGAGATCCTGCCCGACGTCGACCGTCTCGTCGAAGGTGAACTGGAACGGGATGGTCCGTTCGACCCGGCCCTCGCCGACCTTCTGGTCGGCGGCGAAGAGAGAGGCCGTGCCGCCCTTGCCGACTCCCCCGCCGTCGTACGCGAAATGCATTCGCAGTTCCTGTTTTCCGGGCGCCACCGGGGTGTCCGATCGGACGATGGCCGTGTCGATACCGAGCAGGTTGTAGGCGAACGCGAGCTTGCCGTCGAGCGCGTAGAACGACCAACCGCCGTAGGCGCCGCCCTGCGCGATGATCACCCCGTTGGCACCGTCGTCCGGCACCTCGGCCGATGCTGTGACCGTGAACGACTTGTTCTTGATGTTGATGGCCGAGTTCTCGCTCAGGCGCCGCATGCCGCGATAGAACGTCTGACTCTGCGCGGTGATCAGCGCCGGCCGCCCCGCGATGTCGGGGTTCATCCGTTCTGCCGAGCGGATGTCCATCGGCAGCACGTTGAACCTTGCGGCCTGGATGAGGAACAGCCGCTGCAGGTGGGCGAGCTTGTCCGGGTACTCGGCGGCGAGGTCGTTCGACTGGGTCCAGTCTTCCTCGACGTTGTAGAGCTCCCACACGTCGTCGTCGAGGCCGTGGTCCGAACTGAGCCAGGGGTCCTTGTGCTTCGCGACCGCCGTCCAGCCCTTGTGGAAGATCGCCCGGTTGCCGAGCATCTCGAAGTACTGCGTGGTGTGCTGCTCCGCCGCGTCCGCATCGTCGAAGGAGTAGTTCATCGGGGTGCCCTCGTAGGGACGCTGCGTGACGCCGTGCACCGTCGACGGCTCGGGAATGCCCGCCGCCTGCAGCACCGTCGGCGCGACATCGATGGCGTGGGCGAACTGATTGCGGATCTCGCCACGCGCCGCGATGCCGTTGGGCCAGCTGACGATGGTGCCGTTGCGGGTGCCGCCCCAGTGCGAGGCCACCTGCTTGGTCCACTGGTAGGGCGTGTCCATGGCGTGCGCCCAGCCCACCGCGTAGTGGTTGTACGAGCTCGGGGTGCCGATGTCGTCTATGTGCGCGGCGACGTACTCCTCGGTCTCGATGTCGTTCATGTGGTTGATCGTGAAGCCCTCGTTGGTCGTGCCGTGCATCGATCCCTCGGCGGATGCCCCGTTGTCGCCGATGATCACGTAGACGAGGGTGTCGTCGAGCACGTCGAGCTCCTCGAGCGCGTCCAGGAGACGGCCGACGTGGTGGTCTGCGTAGTCGAGGAAGCCCGCGTACACCTCCATCTGACGGGCGAGGGCCGGCTTGATGGTCTCGCTCATCTCGTCCCAGGCGGGGATGCCGGGGCTGCGCTCGGTGAGCACCGCGTCCTGCGGGATGACGCCGAGCGCCTTCTGCCGTTCGAATGTCTCCTGGCGCAGGGCATCCCAGCCCTGGTCGAACTGGCCGCGGTACTTGTCCGCCCACTCCTTGGGCACGTGGTGCGGGGCGTGCGTCGCACCGGGCGCGAAGTAGGTGAAGAACGGCTTGTCCGGGGCAAGGGACTTCTGCTGACGCGTCCAGTCGATCGCCTTGTCCGTCATGTCGCCCATGAAGTGGTAGCCCTCTTCCGGGGTGCCCCACGGCTCGACCGGCGAGGTGTTCTCGTAGATCGCCGGGTACCACTGGTTGGTCTCGCCGCCGAGGAACCCGTAGAAGTACTCGAACCCGCCACCGGGGTGCGGCCAGTGGTCGAACGGACCCACCGCCGAGGCCTCCCACACCGGCACCTCGTGGCACTTGCCGAACTGGGCGGTGTTGTACCCGTTGAGCTTCAGGGTCTCCGCGAGGGGCGCGCAGTTGTTGGGCCGCAGCGAGTTGTAGCCCGGCGCGCTGGTGGCGATCTCGGTGATGCCACCCATGCCGACGGTGTGGTGGTTGCGACCGGACAGCAGCGCCGCGCGGGTCGGCGAGCACAGCGCGGTGGTATGGAACCGGGTGTACTTGAGGCCCTGCGCGGCCACCCGCTCGAAGTTCGGAGTCTCGATCGGCCCACCGAACGCGCTCGAGGCCCCGAACCCCACGTCGTCGATCAGTACGACGAGCACGTTGGGCGCACCGTCCGGCGGGAGGAGTCGGCGGATCGGCGGGAACTGCGTGTCCGGGTCCGTCGCGTCATAGGTGACGGTGCCGGTGTAGGCGAGGTCCGGGATCGGCAGGGCTCCGCGCTGAATTCCGTTGGGATCAGTTGGCATGGTGGACGAACCTCTCGCTTGGAAGCGTCAGTCGTCTCGACACTAGGAAGCGGCTCCGCGAAGGGGATCATCCACAGCGGGTGAGCCGCCGACGGCCGCCGTCCCCCATCCTCGAAGGACCGACACCGACGGGAGACTTCGCGTTGACCAGTGCGACCGAGGAATCCGAGCTCACACCGACGACCCGGCAACTGGCGGCACTCGCCGTTCCCGCGGTCGCCGTCGGCGTTGGCTGTGCGTTGATGCTGATCGGGCTCAGCGTGCTTGCCAACAAGCTCCAGCGACTGCTGTGGACGACACTGCCCGACTGGGTCGGCGTGTCCGGCGCATCCGGCTGGTGGGCGTTCGGCACGCTGACCGTCGTCGGCTTTGTGGTCGGTCTCGTGGTCTGGAAGATGCCCGGTCACGCCGGACCCGACCCCGCAACCACCGGCCTCGTCGCGAAACCGCTTGCACCGTCTGCTCTCCCAAGCCTCGCGCTGGTGCTGGTGATCGGGCTGGCCGGCGGCGTCAGCCTCGGCCCCGAGAACCCGATCATCGCGATCAACACCGCCCTGACCGTGTGGATCGTCGGGCGCCTGTGGAAGCGGGTGCCCACGGAGGTCGCGGTGATGCTCGCGGCGGCCGCCACCATCGGGGCCATGTTCGGCACCCCCGTCGCGGCGGCGCTCGTATTCACCGAGATGGCCGCGATGCATACCGGCGGACAGCTCTGGAACAAGCTGTTCGCGCCGCTGGTCGCGGCCGGCGCGGGCACGTTGACCATGGTGATGCTGGCGCGGCCGATGCTCTCGGTCGAGGTCCCCGGATACGACGACCCGGCCCTCGCCGACCTGGTCGGCGGCGCCGTGATCGCCGCCGCGGCCGCCCTGTTGTGCCTGGCCGCCGTCTACGCCTTCCCGGTGGTCCACAGCATCTTTCACCGGTTCCCGAACCCGCTGCTCGCCATCACCGCGGGCGGCGCAGTGCTGGGTGTCCTCGGCGCGATCGGCGGCGACATGACCCTGTTCAAGGGGTTGGACGAGATGAAGGAGCTGACCGCGGTCGCGGCCGACGAGTCCACGGGTCAGCTCGTCCTCATCACCGTGGTCAAGCTCGTCGCCCTGCTGGTCGCCGCGAGCTGCGGGTTCCGCGGCGGCCGCATCTTCCCGGCGGTGTTCATCGGCGTCGGGGTGGGCCTGGTCGGGCACAGTGCGGTTGCCGCAATCCCGTTGATCGTGGCGATCTCGTGTGGAGTGCTCGGCACGGTGCTGGTGGTCGCACGGGACGGCTGGCTCGCCATCTTCATGGCCGCGACCACCGTCGCGGACATCCGGATCCTGCCGTTGCTGTGCATCGTGATTCTCCCGCTGTGGCTGCTGGTCGCGAAGCGGCCCCAGATGCTGATCCCGCCGCCCTCACCCGCACTCGTACCGGCCAAGGAGACGGCATGATCCTCGACCTGCTCGCCGCGGGCACCACCACGCCGACCGTGGGCTTCGGGAGCTTCAAGATCACCGGTCAGCACACCTTCTTCGACCTGATCGCGGCCACCACGAACGCTCTCAACGGTGCCCTGCTGGCCCGCCGGCCCGACCACTACCGCAACTTCACGGTCGTGGGCATCCTGTTGATGGCACTGATCGGCGGCATCGGCGGCGGCATCAGCCGGGACGTGATGCTCGCCGAAATCCCCGCTGCCCTGCTCAACCCGGCCTACATCACCCTGTGCGTGGTGGCGGGTCTGATCGGCTACTCCGTGGCGTTCGCGTCCGGACAGCTGTTCCGGGAGGGCCTGTTCCAGTTCATGACCTCGCTGTCGCTGCCCTGGTACGCGATGGTCGGCGCGATGAAGGCCACCGAGCACGGGGTTCCGGTGCTCGGCGCACTCGCGATTGCGATCGTCGGCCCGACCGCGGGCCGCTACATCATCGACGTCAGCTGCGGCGTGACGCCCAAGCAGCTGGTGCGCGGCGAGTGGTTCGTGTTCACCGCGTTCCTCACGGGCGCGGTCTGGTTGGTGTTCAACGCCTTCGGGCTGAACAACTGGATCGCCGCGCCGGCCGCGGTGCTGGTCGGCTTCGCCTTCCGGATGGCCGCGTTGTACCGAGCCTGGGAGGAACCCCTCGCCAAGGAACCGAGCGGCGCCTACATCCACGACGACGGACGGCCGCTGCTGGGCCGCAAGCTGCACAAGAAGTCCGAACGGGAGCTCAGGCTCCTCGGACTCGTCCCCGACGAACGGGCGGACGCGACTTGAGCACTCACGCAGCGGCGCGGACGAAAGGCGAACACGCCGACCGGAAAGCCTGCCTCCCCCGCGACCCGGTAGGAGAATGCACAGGATGAGCAGCCCCAGCGACTGGAATACGAACATCATCGCCGAATTCCGCGCCAACGAGGGCCGAGTGGGTGGCCCGTTCGAGGGCGCCCCGCTGGTGCTGGTGCGGCACCGCGGCCGCCGGAGCGGGCGCGAGCTGGTGAGCCCGGTGATGTACATGCAGGACGAACACGACCCGGACCAGATCTACGTCTTCGCCTCCAAGGCCGGCGCCCCGTCCAACCCGGACTGGTACTACAACCTCGTCTCCGCCGGTGACGCCGAGGTCGAACGGGGCACCGAGCAGTACCCGGTGACCGTCACCGAGGTGACCGGCGACGAACGGGATCGGATCTTCGCGGAGCAGGCTCACCGGTATCCCGGCTTCGCCGAGTACGCGGAGAAGACCGCCGGCATCCGGACCATCCCGGTGCTGGTGCTGCGCCGCGCCTGAGCTTTGCCTCCTACGCAGCGCAGACCGGTTGCGGCCGAGTGAGTCT
>NZ_JBFUHZ010000038.1:0-29773 GCF_056402135.1 Rhodococcus sp. P4_C10
GTTGCCGCTGTTCCCGCCGATCGCGCCGCCACCGTTTCCGGAGGACACGCCACCCTGGTTGCCGTTGCCGATGTTGACGCCGCCGATGGCCACGTTGCCGTTGCCGCCCGCACCACCGGTGGCATTGCCACCGTTGCCGGTCTGGGCGTTCCCCGACTGGGCGGTTCCGCCCGCGCCACCCGGTGCGCCCGCACCGCCGTTCGCGTCAGCGGACGCGATGCCCGCTCCGGCGGCCAGGGCGAAGGCGGCGATGGCTGCGGTAGCGAAAGCGCGCTTGATGGTGTTCGACATTGGGTGCTCCTCGTTCGGTGGGGTTGGTCTTGCTCGGTCACACAAGCTTCCGACCTGACGGCCCGCACGGACAGACACCCCAGGTGGCGACACCCTCACCCCCTGCGGTGGCGCTGCACCCCCCTAGATCGGGGTCATCTCACTGACCAGCCACTGGCCGTCGACCAGGTCGAGGCCGACGCGAACCCTGCTCTGTGCCCGGGGCGTCAGTGCGCGACGGGGCACTGACCTCCGTAGTCGACGTCGAATCGCTTGACCCCGTTCAGCCATCCGGACTGCAGGCGACGGGGATCACCGAGCTTCGAGATGTCGGGCATGTGGTCGGCGATCTTGTCGAAGATCAGGTCGATCTCCATCCGCGCCAGGTTGGCGCCGATGCAGTAGTGCGGGCCGGTGCCGCCGAATGCCAGGTGCGGGTTCGGGTCCCGGGTGACGTCGAAGGTGTTCGGGTGCTCGAACACGTCCTCGTCGAAGTTCGCCGACCCGTACAGCAGCACCACCCGCTGGCCCGCCGCGATCGCGGTGCCCCCGATCTGCGTGTCCACCAGCGCCGTCCGCTGCATCGACGTCAGCGGGGACGCCCACCGGATGATCTCGTCGGCGGCCGTCTTCGGCCGGTCCCGCTTGTAGAGCTCCCACTGCTCGGGGTTCTCCATGAACGCGATCATCCCGAGTGTCGTGGCGTTGCGGGTGGTTTCGTTTCCGGCCACGGCGAGCATGATCACGAAGAACCCGAACTGCTCTGCGGTCAGCGCGTCGCCGTCCACGTCGGCGTGCACGAGCCGCGAGATGATGTCGTCCGCCGGGTCCGCTCGGCGCGCCTCCGCCAGCTGGTAGGCGTAGCCGAGGATCTGCGCCGACGCCATCCGGGACGCACCGGCGAGTGTTTCGTCGTCGTACCCGGTCATCTGGTTGGACCAGTCGAACAGTTGCTCCCGGGCGTCATCCGGCACCCCGAGCAGCTCCGAGATCGCCTGCATCGGGAGCTCGCTCGCCACCTCCCGGACGAAGTCGCCGCGTCCGTTCACGACGGCCTCGGCCGCGATCGTCTCGGCGCGCGCGGTGAGCTCCGCCCGCATCGACTCGACCGCCCGCGGGGTGAACAGTCGCGAGACCAGCTTGCGCAGCTGCGTGTGCTCGGGCGCGTCCTTGTTGATCAGGACGTGTTTGGTCGCCTCGAGTTCCTCCGCGGTGATGTTGTCCTCGTGCCGCGGAATGCACCCGTTCACGTTGCTGGAGAATTCCTCCGGTCGCAACGAGACATCCCGTACGTCGGCGTGCCGGGACACCACCCAGCACCCACCGTCGTGGAATCCCCCCGTTCCCGGCGCCTGCTCGTTCCACCACACCGGTGCACTGCGACGCAACTGCGCGAACTCCTCGAACGGCACCCGGTCGCCGTACAGCTTCGGGTCGGTGACGTCGAAGCCTGGCGGCAGATCGAGTTTCGGAACCTTCAACTCGCTCATGGCTGGGGCCTTTCGGTGGGATGTCAGTCGATCCGGTGATCGGGTGCGTGGGCGGTCGCGTGGCCGCGGGCCCACCGGTACTCCGGCTTGCCGCTGGGTGTCCGCTCGACCTCGGGCACGATCCAGAAGGACCGCGGAATCTTGTATCCGGCCAGCTGGCTACGGGCGTGCTTCTCGATGCCCTCGAAGTCGGGCAGGCCGTCGCGGGCCCGCATCACGACGGCGACCCGGCTGCCCCAGCGCCCGTCGGGGACACCGACCACGATCGCGTCGTACACGTCGGGGTGAGCCTTGACCACCGCCTCGACCTCCTCGGCGAACACCTTCTCGCCGCCGGTGTTGATCACCATGTTGCCGCGTCCGAGCAGGGTGACGGAGCCGTCGTCCTCGATCCGGGCGCGGTCGCCGGTGACCACCGCCCGCGCGGGTCCGGCGGTGGTGTGCACCTGACGGAAGATCTCGGCGGACTTGGCCGGGTCGTTGTAGTACCCCAGGGGCACCGGTCCGATCTTCGCCAGCCAGCCCTCGGCGCCGGACCCCGGTGCCTGCACCCGGTCCTCGTCGTCCACGACCACCGTGTGACGGTGCTTGCCCACCTTCGGACCACCCCGCTGGTCGAGGCCATTGGTGGCGAAACCGATTCCCCCGAAACCGGTTTCGGAAGACCCGACCGAATCCGAGATGAGCAGGTCCGGGAGGACCTCGAAGAAGGCGTCCTTGACCGAACCGGAGAACAGGGCGGCACCCGAGGCCACCACCGACAGGCTGGAGGTGTCCACCGCGCTGGCGCGCAGTGCCTCGACCAGTGGTCTGCCCATCGCGTCGCCGGTGATGACCATCGCCGTCGGACGATGCCGGCCGACGAGTTGCCAGGTTCGGGCGGCGTCGAACTTCGGGTCGTAGATCACCGCGTTGCCCGCGAGCAGCGCGGTGAACGTCGGCATCAGCGCCGAGGTGTGGATCAGGGGCGGCAGGATCAGCATCCGCATCGGCTCGCCGGCCGCCCCGGTGCGGGACTGCTGGAACTCGTCGAGGATCGGTTCACCGGTGAAGAAGTCCAGGCCGCCGGCGAGCACCCGCCACATGTCCTCCTGACGCCACACCACGCCCTTGGGCCGGCCAGTGGTGCCGCCGGTATAGAGGATGTAGACGTCGTCGCCACTGCGCCGGCCGAACCCACGCGCCGGGCCGGCCGCCGCGAGCGCGTCCTCGTAGCGGACCGCACCGGGGCGGACGGGGCTCGGCTCCGTGGCGAGCACGTCCGGCACCTCGACCAGGTGCCGGATTCGTGGGGCCCCGGGCAGCGCCTCGGCCACCGGTCCGGCGAATCCCGCGTGGAACACCAGCGCATCGAGGTCGGCGTTGTCGTAGAGGTACACCAGCTCGTCGGTGGTGTACCGGTAGTTCACGGTGATGGGCACGGCCCGGACCTTGAAGGCCGCGAGCACGGCGACCATCGTCTCGATCGAGTTGTGCATGTGGATGCCGATGTGGCTGCCTGCGCCGAATCCGGAGGTCTCGAGGTGGTGGCCCAGGCGGTTGGCACGCTCGTCGAGGTCCCGGAAGGTGACCTCCTCCCCCGAGGCGATCAGGGCGATGCGGTCCGGCATCGCGTCGACGGCGTGCTCAAACAGGTCCGCGAACGTGTAGGCCATGCAACGTCCTTCGGGGTCGGCCGCTCACACCACGTAGAGCGGCAACGGAATTCCGCGGTCTTCGAAGACAAATCCCGCGCCGGTGCTGACCTTGGTGATCGCCACCTCGACGCATTCGGGTGCCGGCTCGGCGTCGGTGTCGACGGCGACGAGCAGACCGGCCGGGCCCTCGCTCACGACCCGCACCGTGAAGTGCGGGTTCACCCCGCGCACCAGCGCCTGCAACGGCTCCAGGTGGTCGCCGTCGACGAGCGTCGGCCACCCGCCGTCTGCGTCGACCGGGCCGCGGCGACCGATCCACAGCTCGAGACGGTCGCCGCCGAACCGGATCTCGCTGTCCACGTACTGCCTCGGGTTGAGCAGCGGGTGCAGCGAGAGCACGGCCGCCAGCCCCTCGAGGTCGGACGGCAGGCCGAGTGCGTCGCGGATGCGCTGCGCGGCCACACCGGCGATGCCGGTCAGCTGTTTGCGGGTGATCTCCAGGACCTTGCCCTCGGGGGCCCGCTTGCGCACCGCGACGAGGAATCCGAGCGCGAGCAGGTGGTGCTGCAGGCACACCTCCTCGGCGATCCGCACCAGCGCCGAGGAGGAGAAGTCCGAGAACCTGACGTCGGCGAGCAAGGGTCCCGAGTAGTCGTGGGCGCCGTCCCCGTCGGCCTCGATCGGGCTCAGCTCCACCGCATTGGCCGCAGTGCGACCGATCTGCTCCGTGTGCGGCTCCATCACAGGCGGCACGTGGGCCGGGTCGATGACCACCGTCCACGCGCAGTGGGGGTGCCGGTCGGCGGGCCGGCGCGGCGGCCGGTGGATCGGCCGTACCTGGGCGTGCGGGTTGGTGGCGAGCGCGGTCGCGTCGAAGGTCGGGTCCTCGATGTCGTGACACATCGCGGTCACGTACTCGTCCCCCAGCGGTTCGACGTCCATCAGTGCGCCGCAGTGGTCCAGCCAGAACTCGCCGCGCTGCGGGTCGTCCACCCGGTAGCGGAAGTCCATGAACTGCGGCGGCGCCCCGATGTCGAGCTGCAGTCCCTTGAAGATGGTCACCACGGTGTCGCCCTCGTAGCGCAGCGCCTTCTGCATGCGGCGGGTGTACCAGGGGCTCGACGCCTGCCACTCCTCGACGGCGACCTGCGCCATGCCCTCGCGACCGAATTCCACGATCAGATGGGCCATTCCGGAGCGGTCGATGAGCTGGCCGCAGAGCAGCAGTTCGGGGACCAGCGTGGCCAGGTCACGCCGGGACAGGTCGGCGAACGAGTGCTGGGGCCGCGTCACCGGGCTCACCACAACGGAACCGGAGCCTTGCCGGCCGGGTACCAGCCGGGCAGTCGCTCGCCGGACACGGACCGCTGGATCCGAGACTGCATGCCGGTCGAGAGTGCGTTGTCCTGGATCATCTCCATGAACAGCGCGGAGACGTTGCCGAAGTCGAAGAAGTCCCGCTGCCAGGACCACTGGAAGTTGCCGCCGTACCGGAACCAGCTGCCGCCGATGCCGTGCACCGCGTAGCTGCTGCCGTCGGCGCGGGTGGCGTCCGAGACCTGCTTCCACAGGCCGATCACGTTCCCGCTGCGCTCGTCGACGACGAAGTCCTGGTACGGGTACTGCCAGCCCTCGAGCCCGTTCATCTCCAGGCCGAGGGCCACCTCCCGGATCTCTTCGCGCCCGACGGCCATGAAGTCCTGCTTCGGCCCGTAGTTCCAGCCGTAGGTCGCATCCTCGGTGTACATGTCCGCCAACGGCTTCCAGTCGCCGGCGGCCTCGGCCCGCTTGTTCTCGTCAATCCAGCGCTGAACCATCTCGTCGAGCTCGGCGCGGTCGAATCCGGTCATCGTCAATCGTCTCCCTCGAGTGTGTGTGGATGGTGGCGTGGTGCTCGTCAGCCCTCCGCGATGCGCAGCGCCCGCGTCGGGCAGTACCGGACGGCGTTCTCCACGTCGGCGCGCAGCGATTCGGGGGGTGCGGCGTCGAGGATCGTGACCTGTTCCCGGTTCGGCACCGCGAACACGTCCGGGGCCTCCATCTCGCAGGCCGCGTGCCCCTGGCACAGGTCCAGGTCCACTTCGACTCTCATCGCGACCTCCTGCGGTAGCGCACCCGGCACGGCTGTTGCAGTTGGACGACCATCTTGCTGTGGTCGTTGCGGTACGTCTCGGGAGGCTGTGCCATCTCGAACTCGTAGTCCCGCAGCAGAATCGAGAAGATCGCCTTGAGCTGCATCTGCGCGAACGCCGCCCCGACGCACCGGTGCCTGCCCGCGCCGAACGGGATCCACGTCCACCGGTTGACGATGTCCTCCTGGTTCGGGTCGAGGTAGCGGCCCGGGTCGAAGTCGTCGGGTCGCGGGAAGTCCTCCGGGATCCGATTCGAGATCGCGGGCGTCGCCGCCACCAGATTGCCCTCGTGGATCTGGTACCCGCCGACCTCGAAGTCCCCGCGCGCCACCCGCAACAGGATGATCAGCGGCGGGTGCAGGCGGAGCGTCTCCTTGACCACCGACTCGAGTACCGGGATCTGGCGCAGCGCATGGAAGCTGATGTCCGCGCCGTCGGAGTAGAGCTCGTCGAGTTCGGTCACCACCCTCGTCATCACGTCGGGGTGGCGGAGCAGTTCGATCAGCGACCAGGCCGCGGTGCCGGAGGTGGTGTGGTGACCGGCGAACATCATCGAGATGAAGATGCCGGTGATCTCGTCGGCGCTGAACCGCAGCTCGCCGTTCTCGTCCTTGACGGACACCAGCACGTCGAGCATGTCGCGGTCGGCGCGGCCCTGCGGCGGGCTCGTGATCCGCCCGTCCATGATCTCCTGCACCAGCGCGACCAGCGCGACCCTCGCCTCGTCTCGGCGCCGGAAGCTGTCGACAGGCGCGTACGGGTCGACGAAGGCGATCGCGTCGGTGCCCTGTTCCAGCTCGTGGTACAGCTTGGCGAACCGGTCGTCGAGCTGGTCGCGGAACTTCTTGCCGATCAGGCAGGCCGACGAGGTGTAGATGGTCAGCTCGGCGAAGAAGTCGAGCAGGTCGATCTCGCCCTCGTCGTCCCAGCCCGCGACCATCGCCTCGACCTCGTTGCCGATGGTGGCGGCGTGGCCCTTCATCTGCTCGCCCCGCAACGCCGAGTTGTGCAGCATCTCCTTGCGCCGCTCGGGGCTGGCGTCGAAGACCACACCCTCGCCGAAGATCGGCTTCATGAACGGGTAGGCGGCCTGCTGGTCGAGGTCCTCGTCGGTGGAGCGGAAGAAGAACTCGTTGGCCTCGGCGCCGGCGAGCAGCACCACGTCACGGTCGGCAAGCCGGAAGATCCCCACGTCGCCGCACTCCTCGCGCACCCGGCGCATCAGCGCGATCGGATCCGTGCGCAGCTCCTCGAGGTGCCCGTGCTCGTGCTCGCCACCGGACACCCGCGGCGGATCCGGCAGTGTCGTCGGCTTCTCCTGCACTCCGTGTGTCATGCCGTCTCCTAGGAGGTGGTGGTCGGGAGCGGGTCGAGGGGCGCCTCGGGCTGTACCTCGACGAGGACCAGGTGCGCGCCGCGCGGTGCGGTCACCACCGCCACGACGGCATTGGCCAGGTCGGAGGCGCGCAGGAAGTAGCCGTGCCGCGCAAAGCCCCACTTGGTCCAGAGCTCGGCGACCGGGGCGAGGATCTCGGGGGTGGAATCCATCCCCATCCCGGTGAAGGTGGGTCCGGGCCGCACGACGGACGCGCGAATCCCGGTGCCCTCGAGCTCCATTCGCATCTGCCGCCCCATCGCCTCGAGACCGGCCTTGGCCGCGTCGTACGCGCCCATACCGGGCCGTGGCCGATCGGCGCAGTCGGAGCCGATCATCACGAAGTCACCGCGCCGGCGTTCGCGCATTCCGGGCAGTACCCGGTGGGCCAGGCGCTGCGCCCCCACCAGGTGCACGTCGATCTGCCTGGCGAAACTGACCGGGTCCATCTGGTCCGCGGTGCCGAACTCGAGGTCGCCGGCTCCCGAGACCACGATCTCGCCGGGACCGAGCGCCTGCTCCGCGGCCGTGACGAACGCGTCCACCGAGTCGTTGTCGGTGACGTCGAGGAAGTACGCGAACGCCTCTCCCCCGCCGCCGCGAATCTTCTCGGCAATCGCCTCGCTCTGCTCGACCCGCCGGGCGCCGAGAGCGACGGGGTGACCGAGCTCGGCGAGCGCACAGGCGGTGGCCTCGCCGATCCCCGAGGACGCGCCGCTGATCAGCGCGGGCCGCCTGGCGGGATGGGGTTCGAATCTGGGCATCAGCGCACCTGCACCTTCACCGGCAGGGTGGCGAAGCCCCGCACGTTGGTCGAGTGGACGCGCTCGATCCCGGACTCGTCGACCTCGAACCCGGACACCTGTCGGGCGAACTCGGCGAGCGCGATGTTCGTCTCCAGCCGGGCCAGGTGGGCACCGAGACAGAAGTGCACGCCGCCCCCGAAGCTGGCCAGCTTGGTGGTCGAACTCCGGCCGATCTGGTACTCGTCGGCGTCCTCGAAGACGTCGGGGTCACGGTTGGCCGAGCCGACCAGGAGGAGCATCTTCTCCCCGGCGGGCACCGCCTCGCCGTAGTACTCGAGATCCTCCGTGGTGGTCCGCGCGATGATCTGGCTCGACGTGTCGTAGCGCAGGGTCTCCTCCGTCCACTGCGACACGTCGGCGGACCCCCGGCCCGCCTCGTCCAGGAGCGGAGCGACCTGGTCGGGATTGCGGGCGCCCCAGTAGAGCGCATTGCCCAGCAGCTTGGTGGTGGTCTCGTTGCCCGCCACCACCATCAGGAACATGAACCCGAGGATCTCCGCGTCGGACAGCTTGTCCCCGTCGATCTCCGCGTCGAGCAGCGCCGAGGTGAGGTCCTCGGTGCGCGAGCGCCGACGCTGCGCAATCATGTCCTTGTAGTAGGTCATCAGTGACATCGAGGACTCCACCGCGGCCGGCGGGACGTCCTGCACGCCGTCCTCCCGGTGCACCACCAGGTCCGCCATCCGGCGCAGCTCGGCGCGGTCGGGCTCCGGCACACCCATCAGCTCGGAGATGACGTCCATCGGCAGCTTGCCCGCGAAGTCCGAGATCGCGTCGAACTGCCCCGCCGCGAGCGCCGGAGCCAGGTGCAGCCTGGCCAGTTCCTGGATGCGACCGTCCAGTTCCGCCACCCGGCGTGGGGTGAATCCGCGAGAGACCAACTGCCGCAGCCGCATGTGCCTCGGATCGTCCATCGCGAGGAACGACATCACGTAGTGGGCGTGGGGACCGTAGGCCGCCGGGTCGAGCGAGACGCCGTTGGCGCTGGACAGGCGCCGACCGTCCTTGAACGCCTCCACGACATCGCGGTGCCGCGAGAGCGCCCAGAACCCGAGGTCCGGGTTGTGGTAGATCGGCGACTCCTCCCGAAGCCGTTTGTAGACGGGGTAGGGATCGTCGTGGAAGTGGTAGTCGTACGGGTTGAAGACCACCGGGTCGATCAGGGCTTCGGTCATGGAATCACTCCAGAATCATTGTGGCGGAACGCTCGAGCCGATCGGCGAGCTGCTCGTAGGAGCCGTATCCCATGCCGGCGCGGAGCAGTGCGCCGGCATAGAGGAGTTCGAGTGTCTCCAGCACGTCGGGGTCGTGTCCCGCACCCAGCGCGCCCTCCAGGCGCCCCCGGATCTCGAGGCCGATCCGGCCGCGCAGGTGCTCGACGTCGGGATCGCCGCCGAGCAGGGCGTTGGTGACGGCGGCGGACAGGCCGGGCTCGTCCGCCAGCAGGAGCGCGATGTCACGAAGCACCGCGACCACCCGACCGGTGCGGCCGGAGTCCGAGGGCTCGGGCCGGGGCGAGCGCGAGAGCCGGCGCCAGAACACCTCGGCCACCAGGTGTTCCTTGGAAGAGAAGTAGGTGTAGGCGGTGGCGGGACCGACACCGGCACGTGCGGCGACGGTACGCACCGTCAAGCCAGCGAAGTCCTCCTCGCGGAGCACCTCGACCGCGGCCGCGCACAGCCTGTCGACGGTGTCGGCCTGCTTGGGGGTCAGGCGCCGGCGGGTGGACTCGAAACTTTGACTAGACACATGTCCAGACACTACTACAGTTTGAGATCCGGAACCATCCCGGCGGGCGGTGCCCCGGCCCGTCTCGCTCGTCGTCACGGCTGGTCAGCAGGGCGGCGCGCCCTACAGTCCGATCTTCATGCCGGCGCCGCCGTCGACGCGCAACTGCTGCCCGGTCACGTACCGGGACTCGTCCGAGGCGAGGTACAGCACCGCGTGCGAGATGTCCTCGGGCTCGACCCACGGAATCGGCATGGCCTGCATGAACGGGAATGTCACCGCCGCGTCCTCGGCGGTGGGACTCTCGAGGTCCGGGCGGAACGTCTTGTACATCGGCGGACTCTGCAGCATGTCGGTGTTGCAGTTGGTCGGATGGATCGCGTTGACGCGGATCGAGCTGGGGCCGAGGGTCAGCGCGAGCGAACTCGTGTACGTCGCGATCATCTTCTTGGCCAGCCCGTACCCGTCCCCGCCCGGCCCCTGGAGCGCCTGCTGGCCGTTGATTCCGGTCTGCGGCACCAGGCCGGCGACCGACCCGATCGCGATGATCGACGCCCCCGCCCCCAGGTGCGGCATCGCCGCGTGCACGGTGTTGACGACGCCGACGAAGTCCACGTCGAACGCGTCGACAAAACCCATGATCGGAATGTGGTTGCCCAGCGGGCAGATCCCGGCATTGGCCACCACGATGTCGAGCCCGCCGAGTTCGGCCACCGCCTCGGCCAACCGCGACTCCATCGCCGCCCTGTCCCGGACGTCGACCTTGGCGGCGACCACCCGGCGGCCGGTCTTCTCGACCATCTTCGCAGTGTCGGCGAGATCCCCCTCACCGGCGAGCGGGTACTCGTTGGTGCCGATGTCCTCGCAGAGGTCGAAGGCGATGACGTCGGCCCCCTCCTCGGCCAGCCGGACCGCGTGGCTGCGGCCCTGCCCCCTGGCGGCGCCGGTGACGAACGCGACCTTGCCTGCAACTCGACTCATTGCATCTCCCTTCGAACGAACGAACAGGGAACGGTGATCGGGCACACCCTGCGCCCACCCGCGGACACCGAAGGACCGCGGGTCCCGCGAGCGATGGCGACCGTCCCGGCAACGACCTTCCGGGTGTCTCAGCGGTGTGACGAAGAGTAGGCACGAAGTCCCTCGTTTGTCGATAGCGATTTCGAAATCTATTCTGCCCGAAACTCATTGCGCGTGACATCTGTGCGAACTATAGTCCAGACACCTGTCCAGATACGGAAGGGTTTGCGCATGACGCTCCGACCAGCCGACAGCTCGGCACTGCTCGTCGACGGAAAGCTGCTTCCGGGGTCCGGGGGCACCTTCGAGGTCCTCAACCCCGCCACCGAAGAGTTCATCGGCCACGCCGCCGAGGGCACCTCCTCGGACATGGACGCCGCAATCGGGGCCGCGCGACGCGCGTTCGACACCACCGACTGGAGCCGCGACCACGCCTTCCGCGCCCGGTGCCTCCGGCAGCTCTGCGACGCGCTGCAGTCCCACCTCGAGGAGCTGCGCGAGATCACCATCGCCGAGGTCGGCGCCCCCGCCCTGCTCACCAGCGGACCCCAGCTCGAGGGACCGATCGGCGACCTGCGGTACTGGGCCGACCTGGCCGAAAGCTACTCCTGGGAAACCGATCTCGGCACCGCCACACCGATGGGCATCGCCACCGGACGTCGGGTGTTCAAGGAGGCAGTCGGCGTGGTCGGCGCGATCACCCCCTGGAACTTCCCGCACCAGATCAACTTCGCCAAGCTCGGCCCGGCCCTGGCCGCCGGCAACACCGTCGTGCTCAAGCCCGCGCCCGACACTCCGTGGTGCGCCGCGCTGGTCGGGAAGGTGATCGCCGAGGAGACCGACATCCCGCCCGGCGTGGTCAACGTCGTCACCTCCACCGACCACCGGATCGGCGCCCAACTCGCCGAGGACCCGCGCGTCGACCTGGTCTCGTTCACCGGATCCACCGCGACCGGGAAGGCCGTGATGCGGGCCGCGGCGGACTCGCTGAAGAAGGTGTTCCTCGAACTCGGCGGCAAGTCCGCCTTCATCGTCCTCGACGACGCCGACGTCAAGGCCGCCAGTTCCTACGCGGCCTTCTCCGTGTGCATGCACGCGGGTCAGGGGTGCGCGCTGACCACCCGGCTGCTGGTCCCACGAGCGCACTACGACGAGGCCGTGGCGGCGACCGCCAAGACCATGGCCGGCATCCGGCCCGGTGATCCCACGAACCCCGGAACCGTGTGCGGCCCACTCATTTCCGCTCGCCAGCGGGACCGCGTGGAGGGCTACCTGCGGCTCGCGGTCGAGGAGGGCGGCACCCTCGTCACCGGCGGCGGGCGCCCCGCCGACTTCGGCCGCGGATTCTTCGTCGAGCCGACGCTGATCGCCGGCCTGGACAACTCCGCCCGTGTCGCGCAGGAGGAGATCTTCGGTCCCGTGCTCGTCGTCCTGCCGCACGACGGCGACGACGACGCCGTGCGGATCGCCAACGAGTCCCCGTACGGACTCTCGGGCGCGGTCTGGGGCACGGACCCCGAACGGGTCGGCCGGGTGGTTGCGGGCGTCCGCACCGGAACCCTGAGCGTCAACGGCGGCGTCTGGTACAGCGCCGACGCGCCATTCGGCGGCTACAAGCAGTCCGGAATCGGACGCGAGATGGGCGTCGCCGGCTTCGAGGAGTACCTGGAGACCAAGCTCGTCGCCTCCCCCGCATCCGCGTAGTTCATTCCACGACAGAAGAAGGCAGGACATCCCATGGGACGTTTCGACGGACGCACCGCCATCGTCACCGGCGCGGCGCAGGGCATCGGCGAGGGGTACGCGAGGGCGCTGGCCGCCGAGGGCGCCAACGTGGTGGTCGCGGACCTGAACCGCGAACTCGGCGAGACCGTGGCCAAACAGATCGCCGCGGACGGCGGCAGCGCGGTCTTCAAGGAGGTCGACGTCGCGGACGGCGCGTCGACCCAGGCGCTGGCCGACTTCACCATCGAGAAGTTCGGCGGCATCGAGCACCTGGTCAACAATGCCGCGATCTACGGCGACATGAAGATCGACTCCCTGCTGACCGTCGACTGGGACTACTACCGCAAGTTCATGTCCGTGAACATGGACGGCGCGCTGCAGGTCTGCCGGGCCGTGGTCCCGCACATGCGCGCGAACGGCGGTTCGATCGTGAACCAGTCCTCCACCGCCGCCTGGCTGTACTCGAACTACTACGGCCTGGCGAAGGCCGGGGTCAACAGCCTCACCCAGCAGCTCGCCACCGAACTCGGCTGGTCGAACATCCGCATCAACGCGATCGCGCCCGGCCCGATCGACACCGAGGCCACCCGCACCGTCACCCCCGGCAACATCGTCAAGGACATGGTCAAGCGAATTCCGCTGCAGCGCATGGGAACCACCGACGACCTGGTCGGCATGTGCCTGTTCCTGCTCTCCGACGAGGCGGGCTGGGTCACCGGCCAGATCTTCAACGTCGACGGCGGACAGGTCTACCGGTCATGACCGCGGCAGCCACCGACACGACGCTCGGCTACATCGGACTGGGCAACATGGGCGCGCCGATGGCCGAACGGCTGCTCGACTGGCCGGGCGGCCTGGTGGTCTGCGACGCCCGCCCCGAGGCCGCCGAGCCGTTCACGGCGGCCGGGGCACGCGGCGCGGCCACCGCGGCCGCCGTCGCCGCCGAGGCCACGGTGATCTCGGTGACCGTGCTCGACGACGCCCAGGTCCGCGACGTGGTCGCCGGCCCGGACGGCATCCTGTCCACCGCGCGGGCGGGGACGGTGATCGCGGTGCACTCCACGATCTCGGACGTCACCGCGGTCGAACTCGCCCGGACCTGCGCCGAGGCGGGCGTCCACCTGATCGACGCACCGGTCAGCGGCGGCGCACCCGGCGCCCAGCAGGGTCGCCTCGCGGTGATGGTCGGCGGTCCGGAGGAGGCGTTCGCCGCGGTCCGCGAGCCGTTCGGCCGGTTCGCCGAACTGGTGGTCCACGCCGGCGACGTCGGCGCGGGAACGCGGATGAAGCTGGCCCGCAACCTGCTCCACTTCATCTCGTTCACCGCCGCCACCGAGGCGCAGCGACTCGCCGAGGCCGCCGGCCTCGACATCCGCACCCTCGGCAAGGTGGGTCCGGCACACCGACGCCATCACCGGCGGCGCCGGGGCGATCATGCTGCGCGAGACCACCGCCCCGGTCGCCGAGTCCGACGGCTGGTTCTCGATCCTGAGCCACGTCCGCAACCTCGGCGAGAAGGACCTCGCCCTCGCCCTCGACCTCGGCGCGCGCCTGGGCGTCGACCTTCCGCTGGCGCTGCGCGCCCTGGCCGGACTGGGTCCGGGGCTCGGCGTCGGCACCGGAACCATCGCAGAATCCACCGCCAAGGAGAACGCATGACCGACCAGAACGGCTCAGACCCCACCGAGGCCCGCAAGCGCGGCGTTGCCATGATGAATCAGGTGTACGGCTGGGAGATGCCGTCCAACGTGCCCGGCGACTTCTTCGCCGTGACCGCGGACCACCTGTTCGCCGACATCTGGACCCGGCCGGGCCTGAGCCTGCGCGACCGGCGCCTGCTGCTGCTCGGCGCGATCACCGCGCAGGGGCAGGGCGACGTCGCGAAGATCCAGCTCAATGCGGCGTTGCAGAACGAGGAGCTCACCGAGCAGCAGTGCGAGGAGGCCGCGATCTTCCTGTGCCACTACGTCGGCTGGCCGCTGGGCACCGGGCTGAACAACGCCCTCGTCGCCGTGAAGGCCGACCGGCGCAGGGCCGCCCGGGAGGCAGAGCAGGCGGCGGCCGCGGAGTCCGCCGATTCGCCCACGGGCTGAGGCCGCAACAGAAATACTGCACTGAAGGCAACAACTCTCGAGAGAAGGACCCGATCCATGGCCGAGGCCACCCCCATCCGCCCGCTGTCCGTCGACCAGGTGCAGACCTGGGATCACGAGGCCGACGTGGTGATCGCCGGGTACGGCATCGCCGGCGTCAGCGCCGCAATCGAGGCCGCCCGGGCCGGCGCCGACGTGCTGGTGCTCGAGCGAACCAGCGGATGGGGTGGCGCGGCCGCCCTCGCCGGCGGCTTCATCTACCTCGGCGGGGGCACCCCGCTGCAGCAGGCGCTCGGGTTCGAGGACTCCCCCGAGAACATGAAGGCGTTCATGATGGCGGCGCTGGGCCCCGGCGCCGACGAGGAGAAGATCACCGACTACTGCAACGGCAGCGTCGAGCACTACAACTGGCTCGTCGACAACGGTGTGCCGTTCAAGGAGAGCTTCTACGGCCAGCCCGGCTGGGAGACCCCCTACGACGACGGACTGATGTACTCCGGCGGCGAGAATGCCGCACCCTTCAACACCGTCGCCACCCCTGCCCCTCGCGGGCACGTGCCGCAGATGACCGGCAAGCGCACCGGCGAGAAGGGCGGCGGCTACATGCTGATGAAGCCGCTGGTCGAGACGGCCGAAGAGCTGGGCGTGCGTCACAAGTACGACATGCGGGTGCAACGACTGATCGTCGACGGCAACCAGGTCGTCGGCATCGTCGCCAAGCACTACGGCAAGGAGCTCGCGATCCGGGCCCGCACGGGTGTGGTGCTGGCCACCGGCAGCTTCGCCTACAACAAGGACATGGTGCAGGCGTTCGCCCCGCACCTGATCGGCAAGCCCGGCGCCTCGATCGAGGAGCACGACGGCAAGGCGATCCAGATGGCACAGGCCATCGGCGCGGACCTGGCACACATGGATGCCACCGAGGTCGCGTTCTTCGGCGAGCCGCAGTTGATGGCCCGCGGCATTCTCGTCAACGCCCGCGGTCAGCGGTACGTCAACGAGGACACCTACCCCGGCCGGGTCGGCCAGGAGACGCTGCTGCGCAACGGCAACCAGGCGTACCTCATCATCGACGAGGCGGCCTACGAGGAGGGCTGCGCGGCGGACAGCTCCACCCCCTTCTTCCGGTTCCAGCCGAAGTGGGTCGCCGAGACGGTCGAGGAGCTCGAGTCCGACATGGGGCTGCCGGCGGGCACCCTGCAGTCCACCGTCGAGGTCTACAACCGGCACGCCGCGAACGGCGAGGACCCGGTGCTCGGCAAGAAGGCTGAGTGGTGCAAGCCGATCGGCTCCCCCGTCGCGGCGCTGGACCTGCGCAACTGCACCGCCGGGTTCACCCTCGGCGGCCTGCGCACCACGATCAACTCCGAGGTGCTGCACGTATCGGGTGAGCCGATCCCCGGCCTGTTCGCCGCCGGCCGCTGCACGTCCGGTGTGTGCGCGGGCGGCTACGCGAGCGGGACCTCGCTGGGCGACGGCAGCTTCTACGGTCGCCGGGCCGGGATCTCCGCTGCCAAGGGCTAGGCGGCTACTGCGCGAGTAGCCTCGACACATGCCGGTCATGTGGTCGGACGACGTCGACGAGATCATCGGCGGCGACCTCACCTGCGGTCTCGCCTGTCTCACCCCGGCGGGCGGGGCGGTGGTGACGTCGGTGTCGCCGTTCGGGATACGCGATCGCAAACTGGGCACGGTCGGCTTCACCACCTCGCTCGGCTTCGGCCGCAAACTCGAGCACATCAGGGACGATCCGCGGGTCGCGCTGGCCTTCCACGCCCGCGAACACGGCGTCGGTGACCGCCCCGACCCGCGGTTCGTCCTCGTCCAGGGCGAGGCCCGATTCGACCCACACCCCGACCGCACGACGCTCGACGAGATCGGCACCGTCTCGGAGCCGTTCATGGGCGCACCGAAGACGGGACGGTTCTGGGGCCGGTGGCTGCACGCGTACTACGAGGACCGGGTGCTGGTGACGGTGACCGTGACCCGGGTCCTCAGTTGGCCCTCGTCGAACGCGGACGGTGAGCCCGAAGTGTTCGGAGCACCACGGCCCGAGGTCCCCGCCGCGCCGCAGTCGCCACCGAAGAAGGGCACCGGCCCGCGGGTGGACGCGGCGAGAACCGGCGAGCGGGCCAAGCGGCTCCCCCACCTGCTGCTCGCCTACCGCGACGCGGATCGGTACCCGGTGGTCGCGCCGGCCGGGGTGATCGACGCCGACGCCGACGGTGTCCGGCTGCGGGTGCCCGCCTGGGTGCCGCCCGGCGGCCGCCGCGCCGGGCTGCTCGCACACTCCTACCGGGCCCAGCTCGTCGGCCTCGAGTCCCGCCAGAACACCGGCTGGCTCGAGGTCACCGGCACCGAGGCGCACTACGCGCCGCACACCGAGTTCGGCTTCCGCGCACCCGCGAACAAGACCATCCTGCTGCTCGCCAACGGCCTCCTTGCCCGGCGCGGGCTGGCCAAGGCCCGCAAGGAGGGTCGGGTTCAGGCTCTGGGCTGAACCCGCCCACCGCGGGTCAGCGCGCGACCGGCGTCCGGTCCAGCTTGCCGGCGAGCCTCTCCAGGTAGGCCACGACCTCGGCCTCGGGCTTGTCGGGTACCCCGAACACGACCTCGGTGACGCCGAGGTCCTCCCAGCGCGCGAGCCGCTCCGGGTCGGGCTTGCCCGCCAGCACCACGATCCGGGGCGCGCCCTCGCGGCCGGCCTCCGTCCAGATGCGTCGCAGCAACAGCACGTTGTCGTCGATGTCCTGCTCGATCGGGGTGGTCATCCAGCCGTCGGCGGAACGCGCGATCCACTTGAAGTTCTTCTCGTTGCCCGCGGCCCCGACCACGACGGGGACCCGCGGCTGCTGAATCGTCTTGGGCCACGCCCAGCTTGGACCGAACTTCAGGAACTCGCCGTCGAACTCGGCCTCCTGCTGCGACCACAGCGCCTGCATGCCCTCGAGGTACTCGCGCAGCATGGTCCGGCGCCGGCCCGTCGGGACACCGTGGTCGGTGAGCTCGTCGAGGTTCCAGCCGTACCCGACGCCGAGGATCACCCGGCCGCCGGAGAGGTGGTCGAGGGAGGCGACGGTCTTGGCGAGGGTGATCGGGTCGTGTTCGACGGGCAGTGCCACCGCGGTGCCGAGGCTGATCCGCTCGGTCACCGAGCAGGCCGTCGCCAGCGCCACCCACGGGTCGAGGGTGCGCATGTACCGGTCGTCGGGCAGCGTCTCGTCACCGGTCTGCGGATGGGCGGCGTCACGGCGGGCCGGGATGTGGGTGTGCTCGGGCACGTAGAACGAGTCGAAGCCACAACGTTCCGCGGCCGCGGCGGCCGAGGCCGGCGTGATCCCACGATCACTCGTGAACAGCGTGATACCGAATTTCACCGTAGGTCTCCCTTGCGCCGTCTGCGAGCACTCGAATCAGACCGAGACTATTAGCTGGACAGCTGTTTGCCAAGGTGTCCAGACCGATCGGTCTCGATCCCAGATCTAGAACTCGTTCACCGGACGCTGCAAGGGCCGGGACCAGCCACGCGATCCTGTCCCCCGCCAGCAACATGACACATGTTCCGACGTTCACGAAGCCACCCCCGACGGTGCGCTTCGTCGCATGCGGCGTCCAGCCGTTGCCGGGTGGCAGTATGGGATTCCAGAGGCCTGCCGGGCAGTGTCCCGGTCGGCCACGACGTTCCGGGATCTGCCGTGAGGTGAGTGCCGTGCCCCATCGTCGAGGACGCCACACGCGGCGGATCGGCATGACCGATGGCCGGTGACGATCCGTTCGCGACCCAGCGCGGTGCGCCCCCGTCGGTGACGCCGGAACTCGCCGCCGCCGGGTTCACCGGTGCGACGGAGATCGGGCGCGGCGGCTTCGGCGTCGTCTATCGCTGCACGGAGGCGACTCTGGACCGCACCGTGGCCGTGAAGGTGCTCACCGCCGACCTCGACGAGGAGAATCGGACGCGCTTCGTCCGGGAACAGCGGGCGATGGGCCGGCTCACCGGGCACCCCAACATCGTCAACGTCCTGCAGGTCGGGACCACCGCGAGCGGACTTCCCTACCTCGTGATGCCCTATCACGCGCAGCGTTCGCTGGACGTGCGCATCCGCGACCACGGCCCGCTGTCGCTCGAGCAGGCGCTGCAACTCGGCGTGAAGCTGGCAGGCGCGGTGGAGTCCGCGCACCGGCTCGGCATCCTGCACCGCGACGTCAAACCGGCGAACGTCATCCTCACCGACTACGGCGAGCCGGCGCTCTCCGACTTCGGCATCGCACACGTCCCCGACGGGTTCGAGACCTCCACCGGCACGTTCACCGCCACCCCGGCCTTCACTGCGCCCGAGGTCCTGGGCGGTGGCCCGCCCAGCGCCGCAGCGGACGTGTACGGGATCGGTGCCACGGTGTTCTGCGCCCTCACCGGCCACGCGGCCTTCGAACGCCGCACCGGCGAGCAGGTCGTCGCGCAGTTCCTGCGCATCACCTCGCAGCCCGTTCCGAACCTGCGCGAACTCGACATTCCCGACGACGTCGCCGCCGCCATCGAGCGCGCCGTGACCGCGGATCCGGACGCCCGCCCCACGGCCGCACAGCTCGGCGACGAGCTGCGTGAGATCCAGTTCCGCCATGGTTTACCCGTCGACGAGATGGCCCTGCAATCCGGAGCCGTTTCGAAGAGCGGCGATCGTCGTCCCTCGACGAGTGGCCGGGTCCCGCCGACCGGGCCGTCGACGCGGGGCCGGAAGGGAAACCTGCCGGCGGAACTGACGAGCTTCGTCAACCGTCGCAGCGAACTGACCGAGGCCAAGGAGATGCTGTCTTCCTCCCGGCTGGTGACGCTCACCGGCATCGGTGGCGTCGGGAAGACCCGCCTCTCGCTGCGGATCGCGACGAGCGTCCAGCGCGCCTTCCGCGACGGGGCGTGGCTGGTCGAACTGGCCGACCTCCACGACGAGTCGCTGGTGGTCGGCGTGGTGGCGTCCGCACTCGGACTGCAGTCCTTCTCGCGCGATCCGCTGCAGACGGTCCTGGCGGAGTTCCTCGAGCCGCGCCAGATCCTGCTGGTGCTCGACAACTGCGAGCAGGTGATCGACGCGGTCGCGGCCCTCGCCGACACGCTGCTCAGGCACTGCCCCGAGCTGCGCATCGTGGCCACCAGCCGGGAAGCCCTCGCCATCGGCGGGGAGGCGACGCTGCGGGTTCCGCCGCTCAGCGCCCCTGCCCCCGACCGTCAGCTCGACCTGGGGGCACTGCCCAGCTACGACGCGGTGACCTTGTTCGCCGAACGCGCCGCCGCGGTCATTCCGGAGTTCGCAATCACCGAGGACAACATGGCCGCCGTGGCCGGGATCTGCCACCGGCTCGACGGGTTGCCGCTGCCGATCGAACTGGCGGCTGGACGATTGGCTGCACTGTCACCGGAACAGATCCTGCAACGGCTCACCGACCGCTTCGCGCTCCTGACCCGTGGCGGACGCACCGCCCCGTCGCGGCAGCAGACCCTCCGGCTTTCCGTCGACTGGAGCCACGAGTTGTGCACGCCCGAGGAGCAGCAACTGTGGGCTCGAGTGTCCGTGTTCGCGGGCAGCTTCGAGCTCACCGCGGTGGAGCAGGTCTGCGGCGCCGACCTGACGCCGGGCGCGCTGCTCGACCTGGTTGCGTCGCTGGTGGAGAAGTCGATCCTGATCCACGAGGAATCGGCGACGGCGGGGCGGTACGGGCTCCTGGACACCATCCGCGAGTACGGCCTCGAGAAGCTGGCTGAGTCCGGCGAGTACGCGCAGATGCGGCGACGCCACCTGAATTGGTACGAGCGCCTGGCGCTCAGGGCAGAAGCCGACTGGATAGGACCCCGCCAGCTGGACTGGATCGCCCACCTGAAACTGGATCAACAGAACTTTCGTGAGGCGCTGGACTCCAGCATGGCGGAGCCGGGTGAGGTGGCGGTCGGCCTGCGCATCACCGCCGCCCTCTACCCGTTCTGGCTCATCAGCGGGCAGATCAACGAGGGCGCCCGCTGGACCGAACGACTGCTGACCGTCGAGAGGGTCCCGCGCGGACCGGAGTGGGTCCGAGCCGTGAGCCTCGGTGCGGCTCTCAACGGGTTTCGGAGCGACATCGAGACCGGAGCCGAATGGGTCGGATGGGCGCGCGCGGCGGCAGCAGACACGGACGATCCGGACGCCGCCACGACCGCGCTGTACGCCGCCGGTGTTCTGGCATTGGGCGCCAATGACATATCCACCGCCGCAACATATTTCGATGCCGTCCTCGAGGCGTGTCCGCCCGACAACCACCTCCTGCGGGTAATCACCTTGACCGGCGCCGAGGTGGCCAGCGGGCTACTCGGACAACCGGAGCGCGCCGCCGACTACCTCGAACAGGTGCTGGACATCACCGAGCCGCGCGGCGAGCTCGCGTTCCGGTCGTGGGCCGTGCGGACGCTCGGGTTGGCTGTCTGGACGACCGATCCGCAGAGGGCGATCGTGCTGCTGGAGCAGGCATTGCGACTGTCCCGGTCCATCGACAATTCGTTCGGCGCCGCTCCGAGCCTCGAGGGCCTGGCCTGGATCGCCGCGGCCGATGGGGACTACCCAAGGTCCGCGGTGTTGCTGGGCTGCGCGCAGGCCATGCGACTGACGGGGGGCCTGCCGGACATCGCTATCCCGGGCTTGCGCGCACAACACGACGAGTGTGAACGACGGACCCAGGGGGCGCTCGGACAGAAGTCGTACGACGCGAGCTATCGGAAAGGAGCGTCGATGAGCTTCGGGGAGGCCGTCGCGTACGCACTGGCCGAGTCCCCCGATTCCCCCGTGCCGCCTCGGCCTCCGGCCGCCACGGGCAAGACCACCCTGACCCGGCGCGAGCTGCAGGTGGCCGGCCTCGTCGCCGAGGGGCTGACCAACAGCGCCATCGCCGCCAAGCTCGTGATCTCGCAGCGGACCGCCGAGGGACACGTCGAGCACATACTCGCGAAGCTCGGATTCACCTCGCGAGCGCAGATCGCCGCCTGGATGGTCGATCGCAACCAGGGCTGACCGGGCGGGCGACCGCCGAACCGGACGACCAGCGCAATCGCCTCCGACGAGGCCGTCGCGGCGGTCGTCCGGGTGACTTCGGCGAAATCGTCGACGGTCTCAGTCGACGACGATGGTGCCGCGGCCCGGAACGTGCGGGAAGTTCGTGTCGATCTGGACTTCGATCCGCCCGACCCCGGTAGGCGCCGTCATCGGCACCCACAGCCCGTCCGTCGGCGACAGCGGCGTGTCGTCGCCGAGCGGCACCGGCAGCTCCGGGAAAACTCCGCTCGCTCCGGTGTCCAGGTTCTTCCAGCGCAGGGTCACCTCGACGCCGCAGTACGGGGTCTGGAACACGCCCGGAACGAAGGTGAACTCCGGTCGCACCCAGATCGTCGGATTCTGCCCGAAGAAGAGGGCGTTCGGATCGTAGTGGGCGTCCACTGTCCCGACGCACCCGATCGCCCCGCCGCCGAGCGTGTACGTGGGCGAGATCCCCACCGGGTCCGCCGACGACCCGGTCGACGCCGCGGCGGTACCGCCCGTCAGCGACGCCGCCACCGCGACCGACACCACAACTGCCCTGGTAATTTTCATCGTCCCTGCCCCCCAGCCGACGCTACGGCGTCATCACGTAGGCGCCATCGTAGGCGACCACCTGGTCCCACACCCGCGCAAACCGCTGGTCGTCGACCACCGGCTTGCGGATCGCGCCGAGCGCCCACACCTGCTGGGCCGGCGTGGAGGAGGACTTGCCGTGCAGCGCAACGGCGTACCCGGAGAAGTCGCGGACCTGGAAGTCGAAGATCTGGTCGAGCAGGTCGCGGTCGAGTCCGGTGAGCTCGGCCTGCTCGAGGATCAGCTGGCCGTACACCACCAGCGAGAACAGGTGGCCGACGTTGAGCAGGAAGTCCAGGTCCTTCTGCTGCTCGGCGTCCGGGCCGGCGGTGGTGAGCAGCACCTGCAGGGCCCGAGCCTGCTCGAGGAACAGCGCCACGTTGGGGAGGTCGGCGTGCCGCTCGTAGACCGGGACCCAGTCGTGGAACTGGACCTTCGCCGCGCCCCGGGTGGGGCCCTGGTGCCAGAAGAACTCGTCGTCCGCGGCATCGAGGCGGGTGCCGATCTCCGGGTACTCCGCCGGGGCGAAGAGGTAGTTCGGCATGAACTTGAGGATCAGCCCGACGTTCACGTGCACGGTGCCCTCGAGCTTGGGCAGGGTGCCGATCACCTCGACGGCCTCACGGAAGTAGGTGTTCTTCTCGTAGCCCTTGGCGGCGATCACGTCGTGCAGCAGCGCGACCACCCGCTCGCCCTCGGACGTGACCTTGGCCTTGGTCATCGGGTTGAACAGCAGGTAGCGGCGGTCCTCGAGGCTAGCGCTGCGGAAGTAGTCCACCGCGCGGGCACTGAACTGCTTCATCGCGACGAGTCGGCTGTAGGCGTCGACGAAGGCGGCCCGCACGTGGGTGAAGTCGGTGACCGGGTTCCCGTAGAGGATCCTGTTGTGCGCGTGGGTGATCGCCTCGTAGAAGGCGTGCTCGGTGATGCCGATCGAGCCGGTGCACAGGTTGAACTTGCCCACGTTGACGGTGTTGAGCGCGGCCTCGAACGCCTGCACCCCGGTGTGCAGGATGTCCTCCTCGCGGACCGGGTAGTCCTCGAGCCGGAAGGTACTCACGTACATCTGACCGTGGATGACGTTGTCGATCAGCCGGTAGTTCGGGTGCCGGCTGTCCGCGACGAAGAAGACGTAGCCCTCGGGGCCCTCGACGTCGGTGCGGCGTCCGAACACCGACACCATGCCCGCCACGTTGCCGTTGCCGATGTAGTACTTGTCCCCCGTCGCCCGGAACGCGACCGCGTCGTCGCCCGACGCGTCGTCGCCGGCGGCCGGGGTGAGCAGCATGTCGGTGGAGTACACGTCGGCGCCGTGCGCGCGCTCGGACAGGCCGAAGGCCATCACGCCGCCCGCGGTCAGTTCGTCGGCCGCCCGCTGGCGGGCCTTGTCGTTCTCGCTCATCCAGATCGGCCCGAGGCCGAGGATGGTGACCTGCCAGGCGTACCAGTACGCGAGGCCGTAGAAGCCGAAGATCTCGCTCAGTGCGGCATTGCGGGCCGCGTCCCAGCGCCGGTTCGGGTCGTCGCCGCCGAACTCGGCGGGCGTCTGGAAGGTCGCGAAGAGCTTCTCGTCCTTCACGAACTGCAGGAAGTCCGAGACCCACACGGCGTCCAGGTCGTCGGCGAGCAGCCGGTCCTTGCCGCGGTTCTCGAACCAGTCGATGGTCGCGCGCAGCAGTCGCCGGGTCTCCGGGTCGAAGTGCTGCGGGTCGTATGTGCGCGGGTTGAACAGCAGTCCACCGGAGTTCGCCACGGTCACGCCTTTCGTCGGGGTCGAGCCAAACCTACCAGCCAGTAACTTCCGAGTGAAGAGCCATCTCGGGCGACAGCCCTTGTGGCGCACGTCACCCGCCGCTACCCTTTGACACAGAGAGACAATCTTGTGTCAAAGTCCCACCGCGTCCGGAGGTTCGTCCTTCGGGTCCGGTCCGGGAGCTCCGAGGCAGACAAGGAACCGACGATGCCGCCCGACTACGAATCCGCCATCCGCGAGGCCGTTCCCATGCCCGTCGACGTGGAGGTCACCGCGGACTCGCCGCGCCTCGGTCCCGACACGCTGATCTGGAAGTACTACGGCGACGTCCGCGGACTGCTCGGCTTCCAGCGACTGGCCGGCACCGAGAACTGCATCGAGCAGCTCGGCAAGGCGGTCGAGGACCACTCGGTGATCTTCTCCGACACCCTGGGCCGGGCCCGGCGCAGCGGGCCGCCGATCATGCAGACCGTCTACGCCGAGGACCCGCACCACTGGGGTCGCACGGTCCGTGACTTCCACAAGCCGATCAAGGGCACAGTGGCCGACGGATCGCGCTACCACGCACTCAACCCGGAACTCTTCTACTGGGCGCACGCCACCTTCGTCGACCAGGTCCTCTACGTCACCGACACCTTCATCCGGCGCCTGTCCCACGAGGAGAAGGTCCAGATCTTCGAGGAAGGCAAGACCTGGTATCGCCTCTACGGGGTGAGCGATCGGAGTCAACCGCAGACGTACGAGGAGTTCCTCGAGTACTGGGAACAGATGCTCGACCGGTTCGTCCCGACCCGAACCATCGTGTACGCCACCGGGTACATCAGGAAGGGCGTACCGGGTCCAGGGCGGATCCCGGCACCGGTGTGGCGGGTGCTGTCGGCGCCCCTGAACGCCTTCATCCGCACAGTCGTCGTCGGCACGCTGCCCCCGCAGATGCGTGAGGTCTGCAACCTCGAGTGGGATGCCAAGAAGGAGAAGCGGTTCCAGCGGTTTGCGGCCTTCTCCCGCCGGGCCAACCCGCTCGTCAACCGACTCCCGCTGCGGGCGCTCTACCTGCCCTGGGCCCACGAGGCCTGGAGCCGGATCGGCGTCGACCCCCGGCCCCTGATGAACGCCCCCACCGCGACCCCCGTCCGCTAGGAGTTCCCCGTGCGCACCAAAGTGTTGGCAGCACCACCGGCAGGCAGCGGCCTCCGACCCATCTGCGGCACCGGCGACCCCGGCATGATCGAACTCCTCCGGTTCTTCCGCAACCCGATCGAGCTGGTGGCCCAGCGCCGCGCGGCCTTCGGGGACATCACCTACATCAAGGCGTTCGGCCTCGAATTCGCCATCCCGCTCACCGCCGATGGCACCGAGTCGGTGGCCATGAACCGGCAGAAGGCGCTGGCCGCCGAACCCGCCTGGGGTTTTCTCATCGGACCGTTCTTCCGCCGCGGCATCCTGCTGATGGACTTCGAGGAGCACCGCCACCACCGGCTGATCCTGCAGCAGGCCTTCAACAACAAGCGGCTGCGCGGCTACCTGGACGAGATGCAGCCGATGCTGCGCAATGGCGTCGAGCGACTTCCGACCAGAGAGAAAGTGCTCGTCCTCGACGAGCTCAAGTCGCTCACCCTGGACCTGGCACTGGAGATCTTCCTCGGATTGGATCTGCCGCGGGCCGAGGCCGATCGGATCAACAAGGCCTTCATCGACTGTGTGAACGCCGGAATGTCGATCATCCGCAAGGACATTCCGGGGACCAAGTGGGCAAGAGGCCTGGCCGGACGACGCGTGCTCGAGGAATTCTTCCATCGATACCTGCCCGCCAAGCGAGCCTCCGAGACCCCCGATCTGTTCTCGGTGCTCTGCCACGCACGGTCCGAGGAGGGACACACCTTCACCGACGAGGACGTCGTCAACCACATGATCTTCGTGCTGATGGCCGCGCACGACACCTCGACGATCACCCTCACCACCATGGCCTACTACCTGGCCAAGCATCCCGAATGGCAGGACCGGGCACGCGCCCAGTCCCGTTCGCTGCCCCGCGAGATCACCTACGACAACCTCGGCGAGTTCACCGTGCTCGACGCCGTGATGAAGGAGTCGCTGCGGCTGAACTCCCCGGTGCCCGGGCTCGCTCGACGGGCGTTGGAGGACACCGAGATCAACGGGCACTTCGTCCCGAAGGGCACCTATGTCAGCGCGGTGGTCCTGGTCAACCATCACAACCCGGACCTGTGGACGCACCCCGAACGCTTCGACCCGGACCGGTTCTCCCCCGAGCGCGCCGAGGACAAGTCACATCGCTACGCGTGGATGCCCTTCGGCGGCGGCGTGCACAAGTGCATCGGCCTGTACTTCGCCCAGATGGAGATCAAGACGATCATGCACAACCTGCTGCTCGAGTACGAGTGGTCGGTACCCGCGGACTACACCTGGAAGCTCGACAACTCCACGCTGCCGGTCCCGAAGGACCGCCTGCCGGTGACGCTGCGGGCGATCTGACGATGGATATGCTGGCGCACGATGACAACCCGACCAGGACCTGTTGCAGTGCCCGCCGCGACCGCGGAGCAGGCGATGCTCGACGCCGCCCGCGACGAGTTCGAGCGCTACGGGATCCGTCGCACCAACATGGACGACGTCGCAAAGCGCGCGGGGATCAGTCGCAGCACCCTCTACCGACGGTTCCCGAACAAGGACGCGCTGGTCGAGATGCTGATCCTTCGGGAGGCGGGGCTGTTCTTCGACCAACTCGACGTCGTCGCCCGGGACCTCGACCCGACCCGTGCCGTGGTCGAGTGCTTCGCCCGCGGCATCGAGCTGACGCGGGAGATTCCGCTGCTCGGACGGATCCTCGAGAGCGAGCCGGAGCTGATGGTCGAGGTGGCCACCCGCACGGAGGGGGCGCCGATCGCGGTCACCTCGGTCCGGGTCGCCGCGACGCTGCGGCACAGCGGGGCCGAGATGCCCGAGGAGGACCTGCTCGCGGTCTCGGAGATACTCATCCGCGTCGCGATGTCACTGATGCTGCTCCCCCACGGACAGTTGGACAGCACCGATCCCGCCGCGGTGCGCCGCTACGCCGAGAGGTACCTCGCCCGACTCGTGTGGTGACCACCGGCCGCACCCACGCAGGTGCGCCGTGCTGACCGCGACCGTCCTCGACGCCCTGCTGGACCAGCTGCCCGCATCCACCGAGTTCTCCTGTGCCAACGCACCGTTCACCGGCGAGCCGCTCCCCGCGGTCCCGCAGACCCCCGTCGAGTCTGTTGCCGCCGCGGCGGCCGTCGGCCGGGCGGCGCAGCGGCAGTGGGCGGCCCGGCCGGTCCGGGACCGGCAGGCGGTCGCGGCCCGCTTCGCCCGGCTGCTGGTCGAGCACCACGACCGGCTCTGCGACCTGATGCAGTGGGAGACCGGCAAGGCCCGCATCCACGCGGCGGTGGAGGTGCAGGGTGTCGTCGCCACCGCGCTGCACTACGCCGCGCACAGCGCCGACTACCTCGGCGAACGCCGCACCCGCGGCGCGGTGCCCGGCCTGGTCGCCGCCCGCGTCGGCTACCGACCCAAGGGCCTGGTCGGGGTGATTGCCCCGTGGAACTACCCGCTGTTCCTGGCCGTCGGGGACGTGATCCCGGCGCTGCTGGCCGGCAACGCCGTGCTCAGCAAGGCGGACTCGCAGACCCCGCTGACCCTGCTCTACGCACGGCAACTGGCCGTGCGGGCCGGGGTTCCCGACCCGGTGTGGCAGGTGGTCGCCGGCCCCGGACGGCTGCTCGGGCCCGCACTGGTGGACGCGGTGGACTACCTCAGCTTCACCGGGTCGAGCGCCACCGGCCGGGAGATCGCCCGGCGCTGCGCCGACCGGCTGATCGGGGCCTCACTCGAGCTCGGCGGCAAGAACCCGATGATCGTGTGCGCGGACGCAGACGTCACCGCCGCCGCCCGCGGCGCGGTGCAGGCGGTGTTCTCCAACGCCGGGCAGATGTGCATCGGGATCGAGCGGATCTACGTGCACGAGAAGGTGTTCGAGCGCTTCCTCACCGAACTGACCGACCGCACCGCCCGGCTGCGGGTCGGCACCGGGTACGGCTACGACGTGGACATGGGCTCGCTCACCTCGCTGCGTCAGCTCTCGGCCACCGAGAAGCACGTCGCGGACGCGGTGTCCAAGGGCGCGACCGTGCTCACCGGCGGCCGGGCCCGGCCCGACCTGGGTCCGCTCTTCCACGAGCCGACCGTGCTCACCGGCGTCACCGCGGAGATGGCGGTGTACGCCGAGGAGACCTTCGGCCCCGTGGTCTCCGTGCACCGGGTGGCGTCCGATGCGGAGGCGGTCCGGCTGGCCAACGACGGCGAGTACGGCCTCAGTGCCAGCGTCTGGACCCGGGACCTGCGGCGCGGCCGCCGGATCGCGGCCGAGGTGGTCGCCGGTTCGGTGAACGTCAACGACGGGTACCTGTCCGCGATCGCCTCGCTGGGCGCCCCGATGGGTGGCATGCGCACCAGCGGGTCCGGCCGTCGGCACGGCCGCGAGGGCATCGTCCGCTACACCGAACCGCAGACCGTCACCACCCAGCGCGTCGCCACCGCCTACCCGGACCGGTTCCGCGCGCCGCTGCTGCGGGCGATGAACGCCGGCACCCGCGCGCTGGTCGCAGTGCGGCATCGAAGGATCCACGACCCGAAGGAGATCCACACATGAGCAGAACCGACCTCGCCGGCCGGGTCGTCGTGGTCACCGGCGGGGCGCGGGGCATCGGCCGGGCCACCGCGCAGGCGCTGCGCGAGGCCGGCGCCCGGGTCGCCATCGGCGACGTCGACGAGGACGCGGTACGGCGCACCGCCGAGGCCGACGGCCTGCACGGCGCCGTCCTCGACGTCACCGACCGCGCGTCGGTGCAGGCCTTCCTCTCCGGCGTGCAGTCGACGCTCGGGCAGCCGTGGGGCTGGGTGAACAACGCCGGGGTGATGCCGCTCGGCGCGCTGCTCGACCAGGACGACGAGATCGTCGACACGACCGTCGACGTCAACCTGCGCGGGGTCCTGCACGGCACCCGCGCCGCCGGGCGGGCGATGGCCGCCGCCGGCGGCGGCCGGATCGTCAACGTCGCCTCGGTGGCGGGCTGCATCCCGGTGCCGGGCATGGCCGTCTACAACGCCACCAAGGCCGCGGTGCTGTGCTTCGGTGACGCGGCCGACGCCGAACTGGCACCGCTCGGGGTACGGGTGAGCACGGTGCTGCCGTCGTTCACCGACACCGGCCTGCTGATCGGCACCCACCCCGGCCGGCTGATCGCGCCGATTCCGCCGGAACGGGTGGCCGACGCCGTGGTGGGGGTGCTGCGCACCGGACGTCGCCGTGCCGTGGTGCCGGGCCGGCTGTCCGGTGTGCTGGTGTGGCCGCTGCTGCCGCGTCCGCTCGCCCGCCGGATGCGGAAGGTCACCGGGCTCGAGCGGGTGTTCCTGGACGTCGACGCCGACCGCGCCGAATACGACGCCCGCCTCCGCCGCTGACCCGCCGGCCGACTGTGGGACGATCCAGGCCTTCACCACACCGACCCGAGGGGCCTCGTCCACATGTTCACCGCCGTCCTGCTGCTCGCCCTGTCCGCGGTGGGGTTCGTCGGCTACCGGCGGTTGCGAGCCGACGCCGCGCTGCGCGCCGACGTCTGGGCCCGGGTCCGGACCTACGCGCTGGCGATCGGGCTGGCGGTGCTCGCCGTCGCAGCCGTGCGCAAGGGTCCGACCGGGGAGACCGCCCTGGTCCTCGCCGTCGCGGCGGCGGCCGTACTGCCGCTGGCAAAGCGGGCCACCGCGCAGGACCGGGCGGCGGTCCGCGAGTCCCAGCGCCGCGCACGACTGGGCCTCGAGCCGCGGCGGGCGCTGGTCAATGTCGCTGCGCTGCAGGCCCGTTGGGTGGCCGCGGGCGCGCTCGCCTACTACTGCACCGGGGGCTTCCGCGGCGTCGTCGAGCTCACTGCCGCGATCTCACACCACGTCCCGGGCGCCGGCTGGGCGCTGCCCGCGGCGGCCGGSGCGACCGCGGTCGCCGGGGTCACCCACGTGATCGTGCAGCGGCGCCGGGTGGCGGCGGAGGACGACCGCCTGGACGCACTGGACCGGGC